>JAEUVP010000071.1 GCA_016786805.1 Chitinophagaceae bacterium
CCTTGCAAGATCACTAACGCACCTTGTAGCTGGTATAATTTAGAGGCAATAGCCGCCTGGTCTTTTACCAGCTGGTCATAGTTCCGGTTATTCTCACTGATCTCACTCAGGTACCGGGTGCGACTCGAAGGAATAATAGCCTGTGAAACCTTCGCTGTTTCAGCAAACCGGTAGTCACCAAAAACAGTTTTTGTTTTGGTTTCAATTTTTTTCAGCAGCAATTCAAACAAATGATTGACCCCATCATCATTGAATTTACTGGCCATCGTTCCAATAATGGGCAGTTGTTCATCTTTGGCTGTCCATAAACTATGATTGCGTTTGTATTGTTTACGTACATCGGCCAAAGCATCCAATGCACCGGCCTTATCAAATTTATTGATACAAACCAGGTCTGCATAGTCCAGCATATTGATCTTCTCCAGTTGCGAAGCTGCTCCATATTCAGGTGTCATCACATACATGCTTACATCACAATAATCCAGTATCGACGCATCACTTTGCCCCACACCAGCACTTTCCAAAATAATAAGATCTAATGCAGCCGCTTTGCAGATATCAATCGCTTCCTGCACGGCACTACTTAATGCAGTATTATCATCCCTTGTGGCAAGACTACGCATATAAGCCCTCGGATGAGAGATCGCATTCATCCGTATCCGGTCGCCCAGCAAGGCGCCACCTGTTTTTTTCTTGGAGGGATCCACAGAAATAACAGCGATTGTTTTATCAGCAAAATTCACAAGGAAGCGGCGAACGATTTCGTCCGTTACCGATGATTTTCCTGCACCGCCCGTACCGGTAATACCTAAAACTGGTATCCCTGATGTTTCAGACGTTTTAGTCATTACAGCTACCCCGTTCCCGTTCTCTGCATTAGTAATTTGCCGGGCAATTTTTCTCACATCCCGCACTTCTCCCAGTGTCATAGGTTTATTATAAACCCCATCTCCGTTCAGTGAAATATCACATTGCCTGATCACATCCTCGATCATTCCTTCTAACCCCATTTGACGCCCGTCATCCGGTGAATAAATCCTGCTGATACCATATTGATGCAATTCTTCAATTTCATCGGGAAGGATGGTACCACCACCACCGCCAAATATTTTGATATGGCCACAGCCATTCTCTTCCAGCAGGTCCTTCATGTATTTGAAAAACTCCACATGTCCGCCCTGGTAAGAGGTGATGGCAATTCCCTGCACATCTTCTTCAATCGCCGTTTCCACGATTTCCTTTACGGAACGGTTATGACCTAAATGGATGATTTCGGCACCCTTACTCTGCATAATACGGCGCATGATATTGATGGCAGCGTCATGTCCGTCAAAAAGAGAAGCCGCTGTAACGATCCGAACTTTATTAACCGGGGTATAACTCATAAACCTGTAAGCTTAATGCTGGGCAAATTTAATCCTAAAAGCTAATACCTGTTAGTGTTGCTGGCAGGTGGCCATTTCCCTACATTTGCTGCATGCAGCATGCTATTGAAGCGATCCAACAGCTTTATACTGAATGGAAAGGCCAGCCGCCCCAATCAATTGACGTATTGCCCCAGTCGGGCAGTGAACGCCGCTATTTCCGTTTGCATGGGAAAGAGGGTTCGGTGATTGGCACTTATGGAGCCAATATTAAAGAGAATGAGAGTTTCATTTATTTCTCGGATCTCTTCAGTGAAAAAAAACTGGCGACACCCCAGATACTGGCCGTCAGCAAGGACCGGGTATTTTACTTACAGGAAGATTTTGGCGACACGTCGCTGCTGAATAAACTGGAAGCTGCCGGTTTCACTCCTTACGTATATGATCTTTTCAAAAAAAGCCTGGCTGAACTGGCCCGGTTACAGGTAACAGGTGATAAAGGTTTGGATTACGACCGTTGTCTTACCAATAAAGAATTTGGCAAGCAGGCCATCATGGCCGATCTGCTCTATTTCAAATACTATTTTTTAGATGCCTTGCGCAAGCCTTATGATAAACAAAAACTGATTGATGACTTTGAAGCATTAAGTAATTACCTGACCCATACAGAGTACAAATATTTTATGTTCCGGGATTTTCAAAGCCGGAATATTATGGTAACTCCTGATGAAAATGTCCATTTCATCGACTACCAGGGTGGCATGAAAGGTGCCCCACAGTATGATGTGGCCAGTATGCTCTGGCAGGCGAGAGCCAATTTACCCGATGAATGGAAAGAGAAATTGTTGATGGATTATATGGACGCCTTTGAAAAATTGATCCATGAACCACTTGACAGGAATATCTTCCACAGCCAGTACAATGGGTATGTACTGATCCGCTTATTACAAGTATTAGGAGCCTATGGTTTCAGGGGATTGTTTGAAAGAAAAGCACAATTTCTCACCAGCATACCTTTGGCATTACGGAACCTCCGGGATTTTTTCCAGCACCAGAGCCTGGGTATATCTGTTCCGGAATTCAAGAAAGTACTTGATATGTGCGTGGCGGATGAGATCATTCAGCAATTTACTCCCACACAGGCAACAGAACAAACCCCGCTGATTGTAAAGATCAGCAGCTTCTCTTACCGCAAACAAATACCGGCAGATGATACGGAGAATGGTGGCGGTTTTGTTTTTGATTGCCGCGGCATCTTAAACCCGGGCCGTGTGGAAAGCATGAAAACACAAACTGGCCGCGATAAACAGGTCAAAGATTTTTTAGAACAACAGACCAAGATGCCGGAATTCCTGAACAGTGTGTTCGATATCGTGGATATTACCGTGGAAGAATATATTAACCGTGGTTTTGAAAGCCTGATGGTCAGTTTTGGTTGCACCGGCGGCCAGCACCGCAGCGTGTATGCCGCAGATGCAATGGCCCGGCATTTAAAAAATAAGTTCAAAGTAAAAATCGAACTCAATCACTGGGTACAGGACGAAAAAAACTGGCAAAACCCATTACCAGAGAAGCAATGAAAGCAATGATTTTTTCCGCCGGGCTCGGCACCCGGTTCAAACCATGGACAGACAAGCACCCAAAGGCGCTTGCCATCATAAATGGTAAAACACTGTTGCAACGTAACGTTGAATACCTGCAGCAATATGGCATCACAGATGTCATTGTCAATGTTCATCATTTTGCAGAGCAGGTAATTGAGACATTGGAAAAAAATAAAGGCTGGGGAAGTAATGTAACGATCAGCGATGAAAGGGATGAATTATTAGATACCGGGGGTGGTCTGCTGAAAGCCAAAGATCTTTTCACACCCGGCGAAAGATTTATAACCTGCAACGTTGATATTCTTACTGAATTCAGTATTGACACATTGATGGCTTATCATGAAGAGAACAAACCGCTGATCTCTTTTGGCGTAACCAAACGCAAAACCTCCCGCAACCTTCTTTTTGATAACGATGATCGTCTCTGCGGATGGATCAATAATAACACGGGTGAAAAACGAATCGCCCTGCCCAAAAATGACCTGGTACAAAGAGCCTATAGCTGTGTGGCCATTTTTGAATACGATGTGCTGAGTATGCTGCCCTTCACCGGCAAGTTTTCACTCATTGATGTATATCTTGAATTAGGAAAAGAGCATGTGATCCTTGGTTATGATCATACGGGTGACCGCTGGGTGGATGTGGGCAAACCCGAGTCTGTGGCCATCGCCGAGTCACTTTTTCCCTAAAGATTTCCAAATACCCTGGTGGAGTTAGCCTGTCTGCAACCTTTTCTTTTAACTTACAGTTCTATATCTAAACTTTGTACATGAAAAAATCAGCATTAACGATTGCGGGTCTTTGCATGCTATTGGTCACTTTCTCCCAATCCGTCTATGATGCTAAAGAAGCATTTAATCCGCAGTTTTACCCTTACCCCGGCAACGATTTCCGTAGTGCCAGTGGTGAACCGGGTCCGAAGTACTGGCAAAACAAAGCCGGGTATCTCATCAATTGTAAAATAGACACGGGTAAACATTCCGTCACCGGCGATGTTGTGATCACCTATACCAATAACAGCCCGGATAATATGCGGTTCGTCTGGCTGCAGTTAGATCAGAACATTTACAGAAAGGATTCCCGTGGTTCCGCAACTACTACCGAAGCTGGTGGCCGCTGGGCCAACTCTAATTTCACTGATGGATATGTTATAAGCAGTGTGCAACTGGAAACAGCCGGTGTAACCTATGCGCCGGACAAAACCATCACTACTGATACAAGAATGCAGGTTTGGCTGAAAGACCAATTGAAGAATAATGATAGTATAAAAATAAAGATCAGCTATTCATTCACCATACCTGAATACGGAACTGACCGGATGGGAAGATTAAAAACAAAGAATGGCTGGGTGTATGAAGTGGCACAGTGGTTTCCCCGTATGTGTGTATATGATGATATCCAGGGATGGAATACGTTGCCTTATGCGGGTGCAGGAGAGTTTTATCTTGAATATGGCGATATCAGCTTCAACATTACTGCCCCTTCTGATATGATCGTGGTGGGTTCGGGGGAATTATTGAATCCGGCAGAATGCTATACAGAAGAACAATTAAAAAGATGGGAAGCTGCCTCCGGCAGTGATATGACAGTAATGATTCGCAGTGCGAAAGAAGTGACCGATAAAAGATCAAGACCTAAAACAGCATTGACTACCTGGCGGTTTGCCATCCAGAATACAAGAGATGTGGCCTGGGCAGCTTCCAAAGCGTTTGTACAGGATGCAGCAAGGATCAATTTGCGCAGCGGGAAAAAATGTATGGCGATCAGTGTGTACCCGGTTGAAAGTATAGCCAAAGATGGCTGGCAACGATCTACTGAATTTACCAAGGCAAGTATTGAACACTATTCTAATAAATGGTTTGAATTCCCTTATTCTGCCGCCACTAATGTGGCAGGTATCGTAGGTGGAATGGAATATCCGGGCATCGTGTTCTGTAGTCATGAAGCCGCAGGCGCAGGGCTTTGGGGTGTAACTGATCATGAGTTTGGACATACCTGGTTCCCCATGATCGTGGGCAGCAATGAAAGAAAATATGCCTGGATGGATGAGGGCTTCAATACATTCATCAATGATTTCTCAACAGCTGCATTCAATAAAGGAGAATTTGAACAGCAAAGTTTTTTTGACGATCCTACTTCTGATTTTTCCGTAAAATGGGTTTTCGGTGCCGAAATGGACGGCCTTTATAATGTACCCGAAGTAGTGCAGCAGGGAAACCTTGGTGTCGCAGCTTACATGAAGCCTTCCCTCATGCTGCATGTGTTACGGAATACGGTGTTAGGTGCGGAACGTTTTGATATGGCGTTTGCTGAATACATCAGGCGCTGGGCTTTCAAACATCCTACCCCCTGGGATTTCTTTCATACTATAGAAAATGTAAGTGGCGAAGACCTCGGCTGGTTCTGGAGAGGCTGGGTGTTGAATACCTGGAAAATTGACCAGTCTGTAAAAGCTGTTAATTATATAGATGAAAAGCCTGCTAACGGCGCACAGGTAACAATAGAAAACAAGGAGAAATTACCGATGCCTGTTACTATATTAATCAAAGAAGCCAACGGCAAGGAACATAAACTCAACCTGCCCGTTGAAATATGGCAACGGGGTGCCGAGTGGACATTTACTGTTCCCACAACCAGTGAGATCAAAGAAGTAATACTGGACCCGGATAACCAATTACCTGACTGGGACCGCAAAAATAACAGCTGGAAAAAAGCATTTTAATTCTTCGTGAAAACCCTCTTTCGAAAGAGGGTTTTTTATTTTAGCTTCGGCATATGAAAAAGATCCTTTTCAGTTTACTTGTTTCGGTTTCAATAGAATCATTCGCACAGGATGCAGCAGCTGATTTTAAAAAGCTGCAAAGTTTAGAAGGTAACTGGAGTATGCAAACCAAAAGAGGTATTACTTACGAAAGCTGGGTGAAGATCAATGACAGTGTGTTAGCCGGGAAAAGTTACCGACTTATCAATACCATGGACACCCTGTTATTAGAAGAAGTGCAATTGGTAAGAAAGGGAAGTAATATATTTTATATCCCGGTTGCGCAAGGACAGAACCACCTGTTACCGGTAATTTTTAAATTGATCAGCACTGAAAAAGATATTTTTGTTTTTGATAACCCGGAACATGATTTCCCCCAAAAGATCAACTATGAATTGCCTAAAAATGACAACCTACACGCCTGGATAGAAGGTATGGACAAAGGCAGTTACCGGAAATCGGATTTTTATTATAAAAAAGTAAAGTAGTTTTTATAATTGTGATGCCAATACCGTCAATGGAATTTCTTCTAAAACTTCCCTGTGGGAAACCTGCCCCGGTAAGGTCCATTTGATAAGACGGATACAACCATCCGCTATTTCAATACCGGTTATATCGCCATCACTATAACAACAGCAGCCGCTATTAAAATAAGAGGGTTTCATCGTCATATAGTCAATAGCAACGGCAGCAAACTCTTTCTCCCTTTTCCGGATCTCTATTTTTATTTCAGCTTGTTTGCCTGTATTACCTGCTGCCCCCTCCTGTTGAAATTGTCTGTATAATCTTTCCAAAAGGGTGAGAGAGCCAAACACCGGCTGGTGGGTATGACCGGTGATCAGCAACATATTCTTCTGCAACGATGACCATTCATACATGATGCTGTTATGCAGTGATTTTTTTTCACCATCATAGGCAGGTGTATTCGGATTGATTCGCAGGTAGGCTTGGAAAGGTGCCCATATTTTGGCCACAAAGAATTTACTGAACCAGTTACCATCACTCTGTGCATCTCCCTGGTGGCCATGTGTGCAAAAAACATTCAGCGGCTGGCCATTGATCGTAGTGCTCAGTAATGCCGCTTCATACACTTTCAATTTTTCACCGTAGATCGCTTTCAGTTGCCACCAGGCCAACGGGTCATTGTCCCAGTACAGATCGTGGTTGCCAAAAATTTTGATGAATCGTTTTTGCTGCAGAAATTTCTTTTCTGCTTCGAGATTTTGCTGATTGAATTTTTTCACTTTACCAAGGCTGTTCTCCCACAACTCTTCACTGTCGCCAAGATTAATTAGCGTATATCCGGTTGCAAAATAATAATCAAGAGCTGCCAGGTAATTGGGTTCAGCCATTGCAAAATCATCAGCACCGTCCCTTGCACCTTTATGATGATCGGAGAAAATTATAAATCGCCCCCCGTTAATATCAAAAGTAATAACCGGGCCCTTATCTTCTTCCTTTGCCGTAATGCGATCAATTAATTTACTGAGGGATTCAAATATTTTTTGTTTTTCCGGCCGGGAAGAAAATTTAGCTGAAGCCCATAAAACAGGTTTCAGCAATATAGACCGGAGAAAGCGCCGCATAAGAAACCTATTTTGCGGCTACCATACTGATCTCCACGTTCACAAATTTGGGTAAAGCCGACACTTCTACTGTTTCCCGGGCCGGGAAATCCCCTTCAAAGTATTGCCCATAGATCTCATTTACTTCAGCAAACCGCTTCATATCAGTAAGAAAGATCGTGGTCTTTACTACATTATTAAAAGTCATCCCTGCTTGCTGCAGGATAGCTTTCAGGTTATGCATCACCTGGTGGGTTTCTTCCTGGAGGTCTTTATTCTTCATTTCACCTGTTGGGGGATGGATACATATCTGCCCGGAAATGAAAAGCAGGTTCCCGGTTTGTACCGCCTGGTTATATGGTCCGATGGGTGCCGGGGCATCTGGAGTAGTGATAATTGTTTTGCTCATGGTAGTATTTTAAAAAAACAGAACAACGAATTTAGCTTTATACGCTTTCTTTGCAAAAAATAGTCTATGAAGCTGGTCGTGCTGACCAATGATGTATTAAAAGAAGAGCTGCTGGCGCAGGGTTTACCCGCCAATGCGCAGGTGGAGTGGATCACTGACCCCGCTTATTTCAGCCAGCACATTGATGCGGATGCTTTTTTTGATCTTTTATTTATCAACGAACCGGCAAGAATCCATTTACTGAACAACAAGCCTTCTATACCTGTTATCATCAATTATGTTACGGGTATGTTACAGGAATTACCTTCGCAGTTTATTCGCATCAATGCATGGGTAACATTTTTAAAGAGGCCTTATGTTGAAGCCGCAGGTAAAGATGAAATGATAAAAGACAAAGCAGCAGCTATTTTCTCTTCCTTTGGCAAAACAACAAACTGGGTACCTGATATACCCGGGTTCATTTCAGCAAGAGTTGTTTCAGCGATAATTAACGAAGCATATTATTCGCTGGAAGAAGAAATAAGTACAAAAGAGGATATTGATATTGCTATGAAGACAGGAACTAATTATCCTTATGGCCCTTTTGAATGGGGTGATAAGATCGGGCTGGAAAATATCCTGGCCCTTTTATCTGAACTTAATAAAGAACATCCCCGCTACCAACCGGCCCCGGGGCTGATAAAAGAAGCAATTCATTAAATGGCACTGATCTTACATATCGATACTGCTCTGGAAACCGCATCTGTTTGTTTGTCAGATGACGAGAACATAATTGCATTGGCCATGAATACAGATCAGAAAGATCATGCTTCCTGGCTGCACAACAGCATCCGGGAGATGATGCTGAAGCATGGCATCCGTTTAAACCAGCTACAAGCTATATCTGTTAGTATTGGACCGGGGTCTTATACAGGCCTGAGAGTTGGGCTTTCAGCGGCTAAGGGTTTTTGCTATGCCCTGAATATTCCGTTGATAACTACCGGCACATTGGAGATGATTGCTAATTCTGTAAAAAACATAGCCACGGATCTCATCTGCCCGTTGATTGATGCACGTAGAATGGAAGTTTACTCAGCCGTATATGACAAATTGATGACAGAACTGGAGAAGCCCACAGCAATGATAGTAGATGAAAATAGTTTTTCTCATCTTCTTACTAATCAAAAACTAATCTTTACTGGAAGCGGGAGCAAAAAACTGCAACAAGTTCTCTCGCATACTAATGCTTCCTTCATTGATACAGTTGTTACAGCTGAACAGCTCGTTGTTTTTGCACATTTAAGTTACCGCAAACAACAATTTGCTGATCTTGCTTACACTGAGCCGTTATATATAAAAGATTTTTATTCGCCTGCCCGCAAGCCGTTGGTATAAAATTCCGTCTTATTAACATTTTAATTACGGAAAACAAATCATGCGGAGTTAATTTCGCTACTTAAATTTAACAGGTACCGGCTATGACTAATTATTTGCTAACACTAAATGCTTCGACCGAAAACGGAAACTCTTTACAAGTAGACCTGCTTAATGTAAAAAAAGCGGCGCTGATCTTAAGGGCTGTTAATCATAAATTACGACAGCAGATTTTAAAACTGATTGATGAGCAGGGAAAGATCACGGTAACGGAGATCTATGTGAAGCTACGACTTGAACAATCTGTAGCCTCCCAGCATCTCGCTATCCTTAGAAAAGCTGGTTTTGTAAATACGGACAGGGAGGGCAAATTCATTTATTACTCCGTGAACGCCAACAGGCTGGAAGAGATGAACCAGTTCATTGATTCGCTGCTGAACTGATCAACATATCACTGATTGTCAACGGGAACCTTTGTGTTCCCGTTTTGTTTTTTATAAAGTATTTTTGTAACTCAATCTGAGTTTATGTTTATACAGCAATTATATACCGGCTGCCTGAGTGAAGCGGCTTATTATATTGAAAGTAACGGCGAAGCAGCAGTGATTGATCCGTTGCGTGATATTGATGAATACCTTCAACTGGCCAACTCGAGGAAAGCCAGTATCAAGTATATTTTTGAAACACATTTTCATGCCGATTTTGTAAGTGGTCATCTTGATCTGTCAACAGCTACCGGTGCGCCTATTGTTTATGGCCCGGGAACGGATACAAAATTCCCGGTACATGTGGCTAAAGATGGGGAGAAGTTCAGCATTGGCGATCTTTCCATTGAAGTATTACATACACCAGGTCATACCCTCGAATCCACCTGCTACCTGCTGAAAGATGAGCAGGGAAAAGACCACTGCATATTTACCGGTGATACCTTATTTGTTGGTGATGTTGGACGTCCCGACCTGGCGCAAAAAGGAGAGGAGATTACTATGAATGATCTGGCAGCTATGTTATACGATAGCATTCATACAAAACTTTTCCCGCTGGCTGATGAAGTGATTGTGTATCCTGCTCACGGGCCCGGCAGTTCTTGCGGCAAAAACCTGGGGCCGAATACGCAAAGTACAATGGGTGAAGAGAAGCAAACAAACTATGCTTTGAAAGCAGAAAGTAAACAAGCTTTTATTGAAGCTGTCACCGATGGCATCACAGCACCTCCTCAATATTTTCCCATTAATGCCATGATCAATAAAGAAGGATATGAAAGCCTTGATGCGGTTTTAAAACAAGGCATGACAGCTTTATCAGTTGAGGAGTTTAAAAAACTTATCACGGATGATACGATCATACTGGATACACGCCGGGCTGATGAGTTTACGCTGGGATTTATCCCGGGCTCCATCAGTATTGGCTTAGAAGGAAGGTTTGCAGAATGGGCAGGCAGCCTGCTGCCTTTTGACATGCCGATCTTATTGGTCACTGATCCAGGTAAAGAAAAAGAAACCATTATCAGGATGGCAAGAGTGGGTTTTAGCAAAGTGCAAGGTTACCTGGATGGAAGTTTTGAGGCCTGGAAAAA
>JAEUVP010000072.1 GCA_016786805.1 Chitinophagaceae bacterium
AAAGAAATAAGCGGTGGCAGAAAACTCAGCCGCTGTTGCAGGGCTGCATTGCTTCCATTCACCTGCACTTATATCATCTTTCAAACTGGTGCTGACGGTATTCGGCACATCAAACTGCCGGATCATCGGGTAACCGGCTGCAGCTATTTCTTTTTCATAGTTATTTATTTTACCCCAGCCTGCTATCGGCATTTCCATATTGGACTGGCCGCTGCATATCCATACTTCGCCCACCAGGATATTTTGAATAACCAGTTTATTTTTTCCCTGTACTGTTAATTGGTAAGGGCCGCCTGCCGCTTCCGGTGCTAACAGGATTTCCCATTTACCTGCTTTATCCGCTTTCGTATTTTTTTTCTGTTGGTTGAACTGCACGGTTACTTTTTCTCCTGTAGCGGCCCATCCCCAGATGCGGACAGGTTTATCCCGCTGTAGCACCATATTATCACCGAAAATTTTCGGCAGGCTGATATTCGCTAATAAAGAACAGGAAAAAGCGGAAACAATTAATACGGCAATGATCTTTTTCATACTAGCTAAGAACGATTGATTAGAGATATTGATTATCTATGAGCCATTGAGCGACTCTTTTGAGTGTGAACTGGTTCTTGTCGATGCTGGCATCCGCTAACAGTATCTTGTCTTTTTGGGGAAGTGGCACCGGCCGTTGCGAATTATCTTTAGCAGTAAAGACATCCATATTCTGGGCATTATTACCACCGGTAAAAGAAACCTTGGCAATCACCACACCGGAGGGTAATAGAAATTCATAACTGTCGAGACCGTTTTGTGAACCGGTAGGTTTGAAACTTCCGATGATCTTTGCATTCTGTTCAATGGTCTTATCAGCTTTCAGTGAAACCGGCCATCTTTTATCACGGGCCACTTGTGTATAGTTGACCAGCAGTCTTGGTGTAACGCCTTTGGCAGCGATAAACTCTTTTACCTTAGCTTCATCTGCTTTATCGTTGATTATAATACCGCTGCTGCCGATCAATTTGGCAAATGATTTTTCCTGTCCCAGGGAAGCTACTTTAAAAATTCCCACCTGGTTAGCCGTTAAAAAAGTAAGCCGGTAGTAAAGATTGGAGTTATCATTTTTATCCGCATCAAATTCTGTAGCCGGTGCTGCAATGATCAGTTTTTCACCGGATAGTGAGAACACTTCAAATAGTTTGGTAAGTCCAAAATTCTGCTTGGTCACTTCCAGTTTTACATAATCCTTTCCATCCACTTTGATCATGCCTTTTTTGTACTCCACTTCCTGGGCCATTACCAACCGGGAGGAAAAGATAAGTAAAATGGCAAGTATTATTTTTTGCATACGGTTTGTGTTTAAAGAATAGAACTAAAGATAGCAGAAATAGCTGTTTGCCGGGTTGACTTGCATAAAAACGTCCGGCTCCCGGTTTTTAAAAACTTAACATGGCAACACCGTCGTTCGGTTTACCTTTAGCAATATGAACCTGGCAGTCCTTATCATTGTGGGTGCAATCGGCCTTGGCCTCATCATCTTCCTCGTCTGGAGTAATATCCGGGATGAAAGAGCATTTAAGCGGCAGCTAAAAGACGATTATCCTAAATCAAAAGATGAAGAAGGCGATATCGACACAGAAGAGATCACAAAATAACCCGGAACCCTCAGTTCCCTTTTTCTGCTTTGATCTGCTTCAGCATGTTGCGGGCATTGTCGCCCGTGACACCGGTGGGATCCAATGCAATAGCCTTATTATAAGATTCAATAGCCTTATCAATTTGTTTTGCTTTCCATAAAGCTTCTCCATAACTGTCCCAGGCATTGGCTGATTGAGGATAGAGTTTTGTGTTCAGTTTAAAAACGAACAGTGCCCCGTCTGTTTGTTTACCGTTCAGCATATCATAACCCGCTTTGTTGAACCGGTCTTCAAAATTCATATAGCGGTATTTGGGATCGGCCACCATCGCAGTGGCAATAGATTCCACTTCATCCAGTTTACCGGCCATGAATAAGTCTCTTAACTTTCCCATCGGATCAATGACGGCATCTTTCTCGGAAAAAGTCAAACAGGTTTCCAGCATCGGGTCTTTATTGCTGCGGTAATCCGCAAAGCTCATATCCACCGCTATATGTGGTGCCAGCCAGGGAGCGTTTTCCCATTGGGGTTTATCCTGCCACCAGGCAAAAGAAAGAAAGACGGGTGTTTTAGAATTTGGCAATTCCACCCGGCGGTTATCACCATAAAAATTGACATTTTCTGCTGTGGGCTCACCCACAAATAAGGCATTGGTATAATTGCTGAGTTCATTCACCAGGTTCTGGCAGGCAGAAAATGTTCTCCGTCCGATAATCACAAATAATTTACCGGGTTTGTTGATCTTTTTACTTTCTATGATACCGGTAACAACAGGTTTGTTCTTATAATTATTACCTCCTCCATTCAGTCGCACATCCAGCACTAATTTCTCCACATCATTCTGTTCGATGAAAGCAAATACTTTTTTATAAAAAGCAGGGATCGCTTCTTTCGGATCATCCTGTACCTGGCTTTGACGGACATAGACTGTTTTTGAAGCCGGCAGGTATTCGTAGTAATAAATATTCTCCAGGTTTTTCAGGTAGTTTGGTGTGAAACTGGTATCTCTTACTGTCAGCCAGCCCGAACCTTTCCTTATAAAACCATAGCTTCTTGGTAAACGGAAAGCATCCAATGCAGTGATGGTATATTCAAAAGTCTTACCCTCCTTTTCGAAGGTATAACTGATCGTGTTCTTCAACGCTTTGGATACTTTTTGTGCATGCAGGGCTTCCGGTATGGCCAGGAAATCCAGTCCATACCCTTTATAATACTGGTCATTTTCAGCAGGCACTAACCATTTAAGCGAAGCAAGTGCCTCCTGAACCGGCACGCCTTCCACTTTCAGCAATTTAGCTCCCAGTATAGCGGCATGATCTTTATCGGTTCCTTCCACATACACCCCATCACTGAACCAGTAAAAATTAAGTGGTGCCACATGATATTTCACAGGTGATTCTCTCCAGCCAATATCGGTATGCCCGTATTTGAACGAAGCCACTATTCTTGCCAGGCCTGCCAGCCGCTCATGCTCTTGCAGAGATGGCATTTCTTTATAGAGTTGCTCAACCGATGCGTCAAACTGTGTGGCTGATATATTTTTGAAGAGAAAAGCATAATCCTTGTGCACGGTCTGCTGTAAAAAACGAAGATCAGCCTGCCAATCGGCAGCTGTAAGCTCTTTAACAACCTGTCGGGCAGGTATTAATTCTCCGTGTCCCGTTTGTGAAAAGACAACCAGTGACAAAACAGTAGCCAGCAGCAAGGCAGGTATCTTTTTCATGATGCAGTGTTTACTCCAATTTACTCAACCAGGAAGGTAATTGCAGTTGAATTATGATGAGGGGTTGTGTGCCCTTGGCAATGGGTAATGGGACTATAGCAGCCGGGCGGAGGCTGTCGGTTTCTTACATCAGTAAAAGTAAATGCTATTGGGTACTACTTACACCCTCAGCGAGCCACGAAATCCCCGGGCCGCATAATACGATTCAGCACCATTGTGATAGACGAAGATGGTGCCGTAGCGATAATCGGCAAAAAGGGCACCGCCCAGTTTCCTTATAGCCGGAGGTGTAACGATCCAGCTGGATGTTTTAGTGTCGAATTTTCCGGACTGTTGCAATTCCCGGTACTGTTCCTCTGTTAAAAGCTCAATGCCCATCTCTGCTGCCATACCCATCGCACTGTTTTTGGGTTTATTTTCTTTCCTTTTCTCCAACGCCTCATGGTCATAACAAACACTCCGGCGTCCGGCAGGGCTTTCTGCTGCGCAATCATAAAAGATATACTCCCCCGTCTTTTTATCAAATCCTACAACATCAGGTTCGCCACCAGTGCTTTCCATTTCATCCAGCGACCCAAGTTTTCCTGCATTTGCTTCCAGCCGGGTCTGCACTTTTGCCCAGTCCAAGCCCTTATGTCGCTGCATGTTTTTTTCAAACCGGGTTTTTAATACACCGAGTAGTTCTTTTTGTTGTGCTGCTGATAGCTTCTTTTTATTGGTGACTGCCATAGTATTTTATTTTTATTTGTTACCGGACTGGTAGTCTCCTACTATTCATCCTGATCAATCTACTATAGGGACGTTGGTGAGAAATACCAAAACCTGCATATATATTATCTATTTTAAAAACAAGTTTGTGATTTATGCTTATAGTCAATTTTTATATCCACCAATATACAAACTGTTTATTTTGTCTCCTGAAAAAAATCAGAATGAACTTAACTAGTAGAGATTGCTTTCGGGTAATTGCAGAGCAATATTACTACTCTACTAATCTCCGACCCCTCTCAGGGAAAAAAATCCCGGGCCAAACCCGGGATCACTACTCAGCTTCTCATAAAATGAGTTGGGAATAAATGTGTCAGACACTTATGCACCTAAATACGTTCTTAATAAATTAAAATTGGGCAGGGACCTTAATTTTTCCAGGGCTTTGTCTTTGATCTGCCGCACCCGTTCGGTGGTGAGGTCAAATTTCATGGCAATATCATCCAGGGAAAGAGAATGATCCTGTCCGATGCCGAAGAAATAACAAAGTGTTTCCCGCTGCCGTTCGGTGAGTTGCTCCAGGGTGCGGCTGATCTCGGTCTTTAAGGATTCCACGGTAATAAAAATATCGTTCTCTTTACCGGCATCGGGGTTTTCTAAGGTATCCAGCAGGCTGCCTTCTTCCTCTTCCATTACCGGTGCATCCAGGCTCACGGACCGTATGGTACAACCGAGGCCATCCGCTACTTCTTTTGCCGGCATATGCATTTGTTCGGCCAGTTCATCTACTGAAGGCATCCGTTCCAATTGCTGTTCCATACTGGACTGTGCCTGCCGGAGCTGGCTGCTGAGATTCACTTTATTGAGCGGTATCCTGATCAATCTTGCTTTATCAGAAATGGCCTGCACAATACTTTGCCGTATCCACCATACGGCAAAAGAAATGAATTTGAAACCACGGGTCTCATCAAAACGATGGGCCGCCTGGATAAGACCAATATTGCCTTCATTGATGAGGTCGGCCAACTGGAGACCATGTCCCTGGTATTTTTTAGCCACCGATACCACGAAACGAAGATTGGCCTTGGTGAGTTTGTCAAGAGCCACTCTATCACCCTGTTTGATTCGGCGGGTGAGGACGGATTCCTCATCGGGTGTTAGCATGGGCAGTTTACTGATTTCCTGGAGATACTTGGCGAGACAGGGGGATTCCCGGCTGGTGATCGCATTACTGATCTTAAGCTGTCGCATTGACATAAGGTTCGGTTTAAAAGGGTGAAGCAAATAGTTTTTGCTTTCACAGGGGGGATTAGCACAAAGGAACTACAGTAACTTATCAGCACAAATAGAAGGAACATGGATTCGCTTGTAGTCGTTTATCAGGTATGACACAGTGATTCCCGCAAAAAAGCTAAGTGGAATTGCTGATAAAAGAGATCGAAGACTGTATTAGTTGGTGACGGAAGTGGTCAATTGGCTGAAGAACCGGTAAATATTACTTCCCTTAATTTACTGAATCCATGCCATTCACAGCCGCCGTCAACTTTTTTGATGGTCTCCGTATTGTATTTGACCAAATAGGTATCTACTGTTGTACAACCCTCCTCTTCTTTGAGTTTTTTTAGCTGGCGAATAAATTTCCGAAAAGCCCGCAACTGCTCATCATTCAGGATTCTTATTTGAATCTGGTTATTGTTCTCCAATGTGGCAGTAGTGGTTTTGCCTTTTTTGGTCAATACAAGCCTATATGTTGAATTATGAAAACATCCCATTGAATTAAAATCCACTTCAGCAATCGTCAGTTTAAGACCGGGGTCAGAATGGCAAGCCTGAAACCCGGCAACTATTAGTACCAATAAGACAAATCTTACAGATGAAGTGCAGTTCATAAAATGATGCGGGTAGAGCTTTGTAAATTAAATCTATTGATTTTTCTGGCTTGGGTCCAGACTCTTTCTGTGGTCACACAAGCTAAGATGACAGGCTTCGGCAGTTGGCCGTATTTGCTGTAAATCCTGGATCTGTCCTGATAGTAATAATACAAAATACCGGTCCCTCCTTTTAACCAATTAACTGGTTAACTAATTAACTCTTCCCGTCTTACCTTTGCCCTATGCTAAACATTTCTACCCGTGGCCTGCAAATGCCAGCTTCACCAATACGGAAACTGGTGCCCTATGCCGAGGCCGCCAAGAAGAAAGGACTGAAAGTATATCACCTCAATATCGGCCAGCCCGATATTGAAACCCCGCCCGCTATTTTGGATGCAGTGCGCCAGGCAGATATAAAAACACTGGAGTACAGCCACAGTGCCGGTAATGAAAGTTACCGCCGCAAACTGGTGCAGTATTATAAAAGTGTGGGCATTGATGTCCGCCACGACCAGATACTCATCACCACCGGAGGCAGTGAAGCGATTATGTTTGGCTTCTTCACCTGCCTGAACCCCGGCGATGAAGTGATCATTCCCGAACCTTTCTATGCCAACTATAATGGCTTTGCCTGTGCAGCCGGTGTGAACGTGGTGCCCATCACTTCGAATATAGAAACAGGTTTTGCCCTGCCCCCGATTGCTGATTTTGAAAAAGTAATTACGAATAAAACCAAAGCGATCATCATCTGCAGCCCGAATAATCCAACGGGTTATTTGTACAGCCGGGAAGAAATGGAAGCCCTGAAACTTATTTGCATCAAATATAATTTATACCTCTTCAGTGATGAAGCTTACCGGGAGTTTTGCTATGACGGTGAGTATGTCAGCGCCATGCACCTGGATGGATTAGATCAGCATGTGGTGTTGATGGATACAATCTCCAAACGCTATAGTGCCTGCGGCGCAAGGCTCGGTGCATTTGTAACTAAGAATAAAGAAGTGTATGATGCAGCTATGAAATTTGCACAGGCAAGATTAAGCCCACCCGGCCTGGCCCAGATCATGGGTGAAGCAGCAGTGGATCTGCCGGCAAGCTATTTTGATGCACCAAAAGCAGAGTACCTGCGCAGAAGAAATTTACTGGTGCAACGGCTGAATGCGATGCCCGGTGTTTTCTGCCCCAATCCCGGTGGTGCCTTTTATGCCATAGCCCGGTTACCGATAGATGACAGCGATACATTCTGCCAGTGGCTGCTGGAAGATTTCTCTTATAATAATGCGACCGTGATGCTGGCTCCTGCCACCGGTTTTTATGGATCACCCGGCCTGGGCAAAAATGAAGTGCGGCTCGCCTATGTACTGAACCTTGATGCACTGAATGCAGCGATGGATTGCCTGGAAAAAGCACTGGAAGTATATCCCGGTAAGATGACTCCTGCCAAAAAGGTGGCTGTCGCTGAAAAATGACCCCTTGCCAAATTGGCCAATTAGCGAATGGGGCAATTTGGTAAGGATACCTTTCCACGTTACTTGCTTTGCCTGCATGAACAATTAATAACGATTGTTATCAAATTGTCTCATTTGCAGATTTATTTTATATTTAATCATTGTTAACTAAAACCAACTGTATGAGAAAAGCGATACTACTGCTGTTCGCTGCCCTTTTTATTTTTACAGCTGCTTTTGCGCAGCAACCGCTTACCGGCAAAGTCCTTGATAAGGATGGTTTACCACTGGCTGGTGTAAATATTACCAATAAAAAAAATAACCGCACTACCACCACCGGTAACGATGGAAGTTTCAGCCTGGCCGGCACAGCTGGTGATGAACTGGAGATATCCATGGTAGGTTATTTTACCCAAACGGTAAAAGCGGGTAGCGGCCCCGTGAGTGTTGCCCTTGATGCGAATTCCACCGAATTGAGCCAGGTGGTAATGGTGGGTACACGGTCCGGCGGAAGGGTGAAAACAGAAACACCTGTTCCGGTTGATATCGTAAATGTGGGACAGGTAGGTATGCCAACAGCCCGTATGGATCTTACTTCGATCCTTAACGTGGCAGCACCTTCTCTCAACTATAATAAACAAAGCGGCAGCGATGGTGCCGACCATGTGGACCTTGCCACTTTGCGTGGACTGGGACCAGATCAAACTTTAGTATTAGTAAATGGTAAACGCCGTCACCAAACCGCTTTTGTAGCCGTGTTTGGAACAAGAGGCCGTGGCAATTCCGGTACTGACCTGAATGCAATCCCTGCCGGTGCAATCGACCGGGTGGAAATACTAAGAGATGGTGCTTCGGCTCAATATGGTTCTGACGCCATCGCCGGGGTGATCAACTTAGTGATGAAGAAAAATGTGAACCAGGTAAGTGGCAACCTTGGCTGGTCCGGTTACCTTGATCCCAAATTCAACACAGCCTACGAACCGCAATTGAAAAGAGATTATGAAAGTGATAAAAAATTAGATGGTAATGCTTTTGCCGGCAGTGTGAATTTTGGTGTGCCGTTGGCAAAAAAAGGGTTCCTCAATTTTACACTGGAAGGAACAACCACTGAAAAAACATTCCGCCAGGCATTGAAAACAGAAAACTACCTGAATGATGATGAAGCGATGTATTTAAATATTTACCGCCGTGGTCATGGTGATGCGTCGCTGGATATGGTGAGTGGTTTTGTGAATGCAGAATTACCATTGAGTGATAAACTCACTCTCTATGGTTTTGGCGGCCGTACCCATAAATCATCTGATGCTTATGCCTTCACCCGTAATTTTTCTGCAAGGCCGGACCGCTTCCCTACACTACCTAACGGTGATCTTGTATATATTCCGGATATCATGCGGACAGGCTCAGATGGTGAAACCTGGTACAGCCCGCATATACAAACCAAGATCAATGATCTCTCCGTCACCGGCGGATTAAAAGGCAAGACCAACTGCGGCTGGGACTGGGACCTGAGTAATACAACCGGTAAAAATGATTTTCACTTCTATGGTGATAAAACATTCAATGCGTCGCTGAGTGCTTATTATAATCATTTTGATGACGGCGGTTTTTCATTCTTACAAAACACAACCAACTTCAATATTGCTAAACAGCTTTCTAAAAAACTGAACCTCGCTTTTGGTGCTGAGTATCGTTTTGAGAATTATAAGATCTATGCAGGTGAAGAAGCTTCTTACGCTAATTATGATCCCAGTGGTGATAAAGCCACCGGTTCACAGGGTTTCCCCGGCTACCAGCCTTCTGATGAAGTGGATGCCAAACGCCATGTACTCGGTGCGTATGCCGATGTTGAATATGAAGCCACGGATAAATGGTTGCTGAATGGTGCGGTTCGTGTTGAGAATTATAATGACTTTGGTTTTACCGGCAATGGAAAGATCGCTGCCCGTTATAAAGTGAAACCCGGTTTGAATTTCCGTGGTTCTTTCAGCACCGGCTTCAGGGCTCCTTCTTTACAACAGATCAACTTCAGTTCCACTTTTACTACTGTACAAGCGGCTACTATTGCTGAAGTAAAAATTGCCCCGAACTACAGTTCATTGGCAAAAGCAGCCGGTATCCCCGACCTGACACAGGAAAAAAGCATCAACGGAAGTTTAGGCTTTGCCTGGCAGGCCGCTAAAGGCCTTAACATAACTGTCGACGGTTATTTTGTACGCATCAAAGATCGTGTGGTAATCAGTGGCCAGTTTGATGGCAGTGATCCTAACCTGGATGCAGGTCTTCGCAACCAGATGGCCTCACTGAATGTCAGCCTTGCACAATTCTTTGCCAATGCCGTAACCACTACGAATGGTGGTGTTGATATCGTTGTTGATTATGCTAAAAAAGTAGGTAACAACCGTTACAAAGCTGTACTAGCGGGTAATATCCAGACAATGAAGATCAACGAGATCAATGTACCTTCTAAACTGAGTGGGTCTGAATTTCTCCGCCAGACATTTTTAAGTGACAGGGAACAGAAATTCATCCTGGCTTCTGCCCCTAAAACAAAATTCTCCCTGAATTTTGAATATGGTATGGGTAAGTTCACTGCCGGAACAAGACTGACCTATTTCGGTAAGATCGTTTTGCTGGGTTACGGACAAGATGGTTTGGGTATCAATCCAACCGTGCCATTGGATAATGGTAGTGGTGATGTACCTGATCAATATAATTATGGCGGTAAACTGGTAACTGATCTTTATTTCAGCTACCCACTTTGCAAAAAATTCACTTTGTTTGCCGGTGCTGATAACCTGCTGAATACACATCCTGATTTCGGTGTTGTAAAAGGTGCCAAAGATTGGGCTTATAACACGGAGACTGGTGGTGCCTGGGATGCCGTACAAATGGGCAGTAACGGGAGAAGGTTGTTTATGCGGGTGGCATTTAATTTCTGATCAAACTAACTTATTTACAGTCTGTAAAGAGGTTCCCTCCAGGAACCTCTTTTTTTGTCAAACTACGGTCATACCAGCTGTTTTTGGCTGCACCTGATTTTAATCAGTGTGATCACCGGCCTGAAAAGGCTTCCCCGGCAATAACTATGAGTAGCATCATGGTTATTGATTTAAAAAAAAAGTACCTTTTCTTTCCTAATCATATATCAAAACTCCGCTAACCGAACCTTGTCCCAAATAGTATAATAAGGCATTTACTGCTCCTTTTAAGAGGGAGTAATACCAATTGAGTAATATTATAACCGGGTCTATGATAACGAAAGAAACTAACCCCGAAGTTGATAGTAACCGCATTGTTGTTATTAACAATAATGGCAATGCCGGGCCAGTTGTTGAGAGCCTGCAACAAACAGGCTTCAGCTTAGCATGGATAAACATTAACGAACAGGCCATTGAATACCTGTCGGCGAATCCCCCGGCATTGATATTATTTACTGTACACCCACTATCGGCAGAAGCTATTCGCTTATGCGGGAAGATCAAAGCAGATAAAAAAATAAAAGATATTCCGGTACTTTTCTACTTCGTTAATGAAGATGAATCTTTTATGATACCAGTCTACGAAGCTGGTGCCGAAGATATTCTGAGTGGACCTGTAAGTGAGGCAGCAATTGCATCAAAAATAAATGGATACATAAAACTAAGGCAAAGGCAAATTTGTCTTGAAAAACAAAATGCAGCACTTTTAGATACTATTTCGCAATATAAGATCGCCGATAAAGCCGTGAAGGAAAGCGAAGAACGCTTCCGTTCATTTGTGGAGAATGCCAATGATACCGTTTTCTCCATCACTCCCGGTGGCATCCTTACTTATGGTTCACCAAACTGGACAAGAGTACTCGGGCATGATGTAAGCGAATTTATAGGCAAATCCGTTTTTGAAACACTGATCCATCCCGATGATATCCCTGTTTGCCTCGCCGCTATTCAGCAAGCCTTTGCAACCAAAGAAAAACAATCAGGTATTGAATACCGGGCTTTGCATAAAGACGGCACCTGGCGATGGCAGACCACGAATGCCTCTCCGGTATGTAATTCTGATGGACAGATCGTTTCCTTTATAGGGATAGCCAGGGATATTACACAAAGTAAACAGACCGAAGACGCTTTACATAACATTGAGCAGAGTTATCAAAATTTATTTCACACGGTTACAGAAGCCATTTATATCCAGGATGAAGACGGCTATTTTATTGATGTGAATAAAGGAGCGGAGAAAATGTATGGTTATTGTCGTGAAGAATTCATAGGAAGAACACCGGCTTTTTTATCAGCCCCCGGCAAAAATGATATGGTTTATATCACAAACCTCATTGCCAAAACATTTACTTCCGGCAAATCCCAGCAATTTGAATTTTGGGGTAAACGAAAAAACGGGGAGATATTTCTGAAAGAGGTGATCTGCAACAAAGGAATTTATTGTGGGAAAGAAGTACTTATCACCACGGCCAGAGATATCAGTAAACGCAGGCTGGCTGAAATGGCGTTGCGGGAAAGCGAGGAAAAATTTGCCCGCATATTTCACCTGTCGCCGGATGTCATATTATTAACCAGGATCTCTGATGGAGTGATCGTAGATATTAATAACAGAAGTTTCGAGATCAGCGGATATACAAGAGAAGAAATTATTGGAAAGACCACTCTCGAACTGGAAGGATGGTCAGGGCTTCCAGACAGAAACCGATATGTCAATTTACTGAACGAGTTCGGCCGGGTGATCAATTATGAAAAAACATTTAAGATCAAATCAGGAGAAACAAAACATGCTACTATCTCCGGGGAACTGATCGAACTGAGCGGGGAGCAATTTATTCTTACCGTTATTCATGATATTACTGACCGGAAGAAAACAGAAAGTGAAATCGAAGAAAAAAACGCACAACTAAAAGCCCTTAGTGATAATTTACCAGATTCGGTGATCTTCCAAACCCGCTTTAGCGGAGAAGGATTACCAGAAATATGTTATTTAAGCAAGGGGGTAGAGAAATTTTTGGGTATCACGATAGATGAAGTCATTAATGATCCGTCTGTTTTTTTCAACAGAATACTAGAAGAAGACAGGAAATTATATTTTGAAGCAAGGGCTGATGCGACACAAAACAATACTGATTTTAATTTCGATTACAGGTTTAGTAACCATCCCGGTGAGATCAGGTGGGGAAATACAAGATCGGTACCCAGGAAGCAGGAAGATGGAAGCATCGTATGGGATGGCTTTTTTACAGACATTACCGAACGAAAACTCAAAGAGCAGGCATTACAAAAAAGCCTGAAAGAAATCTCTGATTACAAATATGCGCTTGACCAGGCGGCTAATGTCTCCATTACCGACCAGCAGGGTATCATTAAATATGTAAATGATAATTTCTGCAACCAGTATGGCTTTACAAAAGAAGAAATCATTGGGAAAAATCATAGTCTTATTAATTCGGGGTATCACCCTCCTTCCTTCTGGAACAATTTCTGGGAAACCATCAAAACGGGGCAGGTCTTTAAAGCAGATGTATGCAACAGGGGTAAGGATGGCAAATTATACTGGGCTGATACGACTATTATTCCATTTTTAAATGAAACAGGAACTCCTTACCAATACCTGGCCATCCGGAGGGATATCACTAAAAAAAGAAACCTGGAGAAAGAGTTGGCCCAACAACTGATCCACAACCACCGTTTAATAACGGAACTGACTATACAGGAACAGGAGAAAGAAAGAAGCCAGGTATCTTACGAATTACATGAAAATATCAACCAGGTACTGGCAACTGTAAAGATCTATCTCAGCATGATTAAAAAAGGAGATGAGAGGCAGGAACCATTGCTCAATCAAAGCTATGAATACCTTAACCAGGCTATGAAGCTGGTCAACAAGCTATCTCATTCGCTGGTTACGCCTTCCTTAAACGATTTTGGGTTGGAAGAAGCCCTGGCAGAGCTGGCAGAAGAAACCAATAAAAGTAACGGCTTGCTGGTGAAGCTGGCCAATAAAACAGGTGATCTGAAAGGGATAGAAAAAAAGATACAGCTGATGCTGTACCGCATTGTACAGGTACAATTAAATAATATTATCGAACATGCAAATGCAGTTACCGCTACCATTTCACTGGCAACAAAAGATGAAACACTTTACCTGTCTGTTACCGATGACGGGATGGGCTTTGATGCCAACAAGCAGCTACTGGGCTTGGATTTGCAAAATGTAAAAAACAGGGTCGAATTTTATAACGGGGAGATGAACATTATTTCGTCACCCGGTAAAGGGTGTATGCTGGAGATCAGTATTCCTTTACAGCCGGATCAGTCAGTATAAAATCAGGAAGTTAAAAACAGCTATGATAGTAAACAAAAAGGCTCTCACATTTGAGAACCTTTTTTGTACCGATACCAGGAAAATTATCTAACCTCATAATTCAGGATTTCACAGGATTTTCTAATATATAGGTAATACATATTTTCATTTGACTAGTGAGCCGAAAAGAATAGAAAGAATAATATATTCTAGAAACCAATCCTGCCATAATCTCCCATTTTTGTAAAGAACCCGACTAATCACTGGTTTTCTCCTCTATATTTTTTCTGATTGTAAAATACCAGACACATCCATCCTATGGGGCTTTGTTTCTTTGTTATCACAAAAAAATATAACAATGGATACAAGAATGAAAATGCTGCGAACAGAGCAGTTACTGAAACTAAAAACAAGTGAAACCCGTTTTCATAGTATTGCAACTGGCTTGATGATGCTTGTCTTGGCTCTCATTACAAGCTTATCAGCTTCCGCTCAATTAAATCCGGGAAAATCTTTTAATAATGTAGACGCTAATGGTATTATTCTTGATGGCTATGATGCCGTAGCTTTCTTTACTGATAACAAACCCGTAAAAGGGAATGCATCGTTCCAATATAAATATGACGATGCCATTTATTACTTTGTTTCGCAGGAGCACCTGGATCTGTTCAAAGCTAACCCGGAAAAATATAAACCACAATTCGGTGGCTGGTGTGCCTACGCCGTTTCGCTTGGTCGTGTGGCCCCCATTGATGTAAATACCTTCTCTATTGTAAACGACAGGCTGGTAATCCAGCATAACCAGCGGGCGGTGAATGGCTGGAATAAAGATGTACAGGGGAATTTATCATTAGCAGATAAATACTGGCCGAAGGTTGCTGAAAAAGGCGGGAAACAAATAAAAACAGACGCTGAAAAGGCCTTTCTTAACAACACGGACCCTGATGGTGTCACTTTACAAGGCTATGACGCAGTGGCCTACTTCACACAAATGAAGGCAGTAAAAGGTGATCCGCAATATTTTGCCCGTTATAACGGAGCTACTTATTGGTTTTCATCAGAAACCAATGCATCCATGTTCAAAGATCACCCGGAAATGTTTGCCCCACAATATGGTGCATTCTGCGGCTATGCCATGGCTCTGAATAAACTCCGGCCCATTAACCCTGAGATTTTTGATATAATCGATGGCAAACTGATCCTTCAGCACTCGCAGGATGCCTATTCTCAATTTCACAAGAACCTTTCCAATAATGTTGAAAAAGCTAATAATAACTGGCCAGGGCAAATAAAAAAACATGCCGGAAAAAAAGTAAAGTTTGATAAACCTGCAAAACCAGCCACTGAAGATTCTAAATAAAATAATACAATGAAAACAATACAAATAACAGCAATTCTTTCCTTTACTGCAATGGTATTGATGGCACAGGCTGCCAAAGCCCAAACGATCAGCACAAAAAATATCTCCCTAGAGGCCGCCAAAAAAGTAGTAACAGAAGCTGTAAAATATGCAAAAGCCAATAACGCTCCCGGTAGTGCTATTGCCGTGGTTGACAATGGCGGTAACCTGATTTACCTGGAAAGATTGGATGGAACTTTTCCGGCCGCAGCTGAAGTGTCGATCAAAAAAGCAAATACGGCAGCTCTGTTTAAAGTCCCGTCTGCCAAATTGGAAAATTCTATTAACGGCGGAAGACAGGCATTAATCACCGTTGGTCATACATTTTTACAGGGGGGTATTCCAATCATTGTGGATGGCCAAGTTGTAGGTGCAATTGGCGTAAGCGGTGCAGCCAGCGCCCAACAGGATGAAGAAATTGCCATTGCCGGCAGTAAAGTAAAAATTGACCATTGATGAAAAACAAACCTTCAATATGGGTGGTAGCCGGCATTGGCATTGGAGCCTCTGTCGGTGTGGCCTTGGACAATATACCAGCTGGTGTCACCCTTGGTGCCGCCATAGGAATATTGACCATGCTTGTTTCCTTCACAACAGTAGAAAAGAAAAAATAAAGTAAATCATGGTACGTATTTATTCCTTCCTGAAAGTATATATCCTTTTGTTGGCAGCTCTTCTGGCAACAGTAGCAGTATTAGGACAGGAAACAAGACAATTGTCTGTTGGCAAACCACAGGCTGTTG
>JAEUVP010000090.1 GCA_016786805.1 Chitinophagaceae bacterium
TGTTGCTGCCCAGTTGAAAGCGATAGCCAAAGTTCAGTTTGGTGTTACTGGTAAAGATCAGTTGAATGGCCGGGGCCATATCAAAATAGTACGTGGAGCGATCCAGTGTTTGCTGGCCCAGTAATTCCAGGTATAGATTCAGGTTGGTTTGCTTATAACTTGTATACTCTTTGGGAAACAATAAATAGCCTCCGGACAGGGAGAAATTGACCGACTGGTAATTTCTTTCCGGGATATAAAGCACTTTATTATTTCTTGATTTGTCCAGCACCTGTGTATGACTTACCGTACCACTCAGCGCAAACTTATGCCAGAGTTGTGTGGCAATGATCCCGGCCTCAATACCACTCTTATCCCCCATCATACTGATCTCATCATAATGAAAAGGTATGTTTGTTTTTGACGCCTCCGCAAACACCGCCATACGAAAATGTTTATGTAATTCGTCTTTTGACAGGAACCTGTATTTCGTGTACACACTGAAGGACTCATATCTTGTATCCGCAGTATGCATATTAGCTATGGATATACCGGCCCTTACCATTATTTTTTTACTGATCCCATACATCACCTGCGGCATCAGCCGGTTGGAAAAACGGTCATAGATATTGTCGCTGGATACAAAGTGGTCTTTGATCTTCACACTCAAAGAATGAGCTGGTATACTGGAAGCCGGCTCAGCAAAAACATACAGCTCCTGTCCTGTTACCTGTTGCAACATAAACAAACAGCACAATGTTATGATTCCCGTTTTCATATTATTGATCCAATAATTGTTTCAAAGCTCTTTCCAGTTCTTTTCCTTCCAGGTCTTTGGCGACCAGTGTCCCGTTTTTGTCCATCAGGAAGGATGCCGGTATAGCATAGATATCCCATGCTTCCGCTGTTCCTGCTTTACCGCCATTATCATTGACCTGCGGCCAGTTCATTTTGTCTTTGTTTACGGCTTTCTTCCAGGCATTCAGGTTATCATCAATGGAGACTGAGAATATCTCGAAGCCTTTGTCTTTGTATTTGGCATAGATCTTTGCCAGCACTTTATTGGTCGCACGACAGGGTCTGCACCAGGAAGCCCAGAAATCGATCAGCACCACTTTCCCTTTTAACGACAATAATGTAGCTGTGTCACCTGCCGGTGTCGGCAAAGCAATCTCTTCGGCCGGCATTCCCTGCCGGGGTTGTGCTTTAGCGGCAAATGAAAGAAGGAAGAAAATGATCAGTAAAATAAATCGCTGGCTTAACATAGTTATCATTTAATAAAAGCATCTCCCCGTTACAGGGAGATGCTTATTCTTTTAAATCGTGACATGATAGATCCTTGTATCGGGCGCAACACCTTCATTAGTGCAGCAACTGCCTGCCTTGCCTGTTTGCATACAGGTCATCTTAGTAGCAGCACTGTACTTTTTGAATTGCTTCGGGGATATAAAATTCTTATCCACCACAGTAATGGTCGTTTCACCATTCAATGATTGCTCACTGATAGCCAGGAAATGAAAATGCAAAGCACCGATCTGCACATGCTGATCGTTGGCCACTTTCACCTGTTCCAGGTTGCCGGTCAGTTTCAGGCTGCCTACAGAAAAACCCGCATCTTCCACCGCATTCTTTAATGCATCGATGTTGATCATTGCATCTTTCTTAAAAACAATACTGAAGGAAGAATTCTTAATATCAGATCTTACTGATTCCACAAAGGGGACCTGTAGTAATGCTTTATTGACGGCATTACTGCACATGGCACAGGTGAGCCCTGTTGCCTGTAAAGTTCCTTTGCTGAACTGGGCAAGCCCCTGCAACCCGATGAACGCTAACGCCATTACCAAAAACACTTTTCGCATGTTCACTTATTTTAAAGTAACCGATTATGATTTCTTGCAACAATCTTTACCATCATGACCGGGCTTACTGCATTTGCCATCCTTACAGCAGTCCATTTTCTCACCTTCTTTTTTGCAACAGTCTTTGCCATCGTGTCCTTCTTTACTGCATTTACCGTCTTTGCAGCAATCCATCTTGCCATCATGACCAACGCATTTGCCATCTTTCATTTCACATTTATCTGAACACATGTGTTCTTCCTTTTCAGCTGTGGCCGCAGCCCTGTCGTATTTGCAGCAACCGGGTAATTTTTTGTAAGATGCATCGGTGGCTTTAAACCCCGCATTATCATAACCCACACCAGCGATCTGCTGCTGTATTTTCGCTGTATTGGAAGTGCTGCTGTTATAAGTTACCGTCAGTTCCTTGGATTCCTTATCCCAGCTGGCTTCTGTGGCTCCAGCAGCTTTTGCCGCTTTTTCAATGGATGTTTTACACATGCCGCAGTTACCGGATACTTTGAATGTTTCTGTCTTTGTTTGTGCAAAGCTGAAGGAAGCAATCGCCATAAAGAAGGCGATGAAAGAAAATACTCTCAACGTTTTCATGTTGTATAGTTTAGTATGAATAAAAATAATAAATGTTCAAACAGGTAAGCCAATAGCTTACAGGACCCATTCTATAAACGGATCAAATCTTGTCTCAGATGCGGAATACATTATGCTGCAGGTAAGAATCCTGTGCAGATAATAAAGGAGGAGGATGCTGATCGTAATGATTTTCGATATCCGTATTAAACAGGAAAGACGTGATAAAAGAAGAATAGGCAAGAACAGCAGGCTGGTCAGCAGTAAAAACATAGTCAGTAACCGGGGTCTTCAACTGGTCTTCGTCCAGTTTCACCACTTTCAGTTCATCATGACAACAGCCATTATCTCCGTGCATGCTCATTCCGCAACGTCCGCATTTGTCAGCTTTGGCACCAAACCAGTCAACTGAAGCCAGCCTTTTCATGCAATAATGCAAATTAACTGTCACCCCGCAGGCTACAGTAAGATAATAAACGGCTAATATGACAACAATGGGCTTTTTCATGAAGCTGGTACAAAGATAACAGCAATAATGAATTGTAAAAGCTGATTCTTATCAACGGGGCCGGGAAGACAATCAATTGTCAATCAATTAACAAAACTCCAGAAGATACCAAAGCGGATATTCAGACCGGGATAGGGATACCCGGCCGCAGCCAGGTTATTATTGGTAAATCCGAAGCCATCGAGATTCCGGGCCGTATTCAGGTTTTCCGCCCGGATGTATATTTTAATCCCTTTGATCCGGAAATGTACATAACCGGCAATGTCCGGCAGGTTATTACTGACAGACACACTGTCCTGGTAATAGAACTGTCCCAGTACCGGTGAATAGCCATCGGCTTTGTAAGAAGTATGGTAACGGACCTCCGCACCAAAGGCAATGGAAAGGTTCTTATAACCCAGTTTGCCTTCATAAGCAATACGATTGCGGGTAAACACAGTGGGCACATTCACCGGGGCATTCCCAATCACCTGCTGGAAATATACATCCGCATGCCAGTTCCATTTCTTTCCCAGCTTTATTGTTTTCTGCAAAGAAACCTGCAGCACATTGAACAAACCCTCTGCCTGCTGTTGTTTATAGTATTCACTAAAATAAGTGTAGTTGGTGAGCAGGTAATAATGCCCGGCCAATTTTAGTTTCAATGCCGGGTTTAAAATACTGGCAAAGAAATGAGAGTTATTCTCTTTCTTGAAATCCTGCGTACCACCTGATACATTGAACGTACTGCGGTTGTCAAAAATAAAAGAGGGAGTACGGTTCGCATTTTCAAAACCCAATTGCAGGTACCCTAATTTCTTACCGGCATAGCGTTGCAGGCTGCCGTACAACTGGAAATCACCTGCATTCAGGCCGGTAAAGTATAATTTACCATTCGCTTCAATATCCCATTTCAGGTTCCTGGTCTTATTCCGGTATTCAGCATGGCCGAATACATTGTAGAAATTCTTTTTGCCGGATGGCAGTTCCCCGGAAAGATTTTGAATACCGGCTCCGAGTTTTATGAATTGTTGCAGGTTTTTTGCATCCGGAAACTGGATGATCGAAAAATCATTCACCAGTTCCTTCCATAATTCACGGTACCGGACCGTATCGCCGGGAGTGATGGTCAAACCGTACTGATCCTGGTAATAAGCCGAATCAGGTACATAGACATAACCGGTATTGCTGACATACGGCGCATCACTGAACAGGAATTTATACGAACTATAACTGATGGTATGCTCAAACCGGAGACGGGGATAGAATAATGGGATCACCGTTGAATCGGTAACCAATGAATCTTTTTTACCAAGATCATATTGCTGGCGCATCAATATCGTGGACTCGGTATATTTATTACCGCTGCCAATAGTGGTATTAAAAAAGTTGGTGCCATAAGGACTGTCACCCCCGATCTTCGTAGGGATATTAAACCGGTCCTTATAGATCGGGTTGTCAAGAAAATTGGCTGTATCCATGATGCCGCCATTCTCTGATGCTTGTAATTTATTGGCCAGTAGCACGAAGTAATTGCTATATCGCTGGTTGACCGAACGGAACAAGGAACTGAACACATAATTATTGTGATTCGTTTTCTGGTTCTTGAAAAAACCGGGAGAGTTGATCATCCGGTACTGAAATAGAAAATTCCAATTGGGTTTGATGTTCTGGGTATGCAATACTTCGATCATTTGCTCCGAACGGGCCCCGAGTGCATAGTTCAATTCAGAATAAGGTCTCGTGGTATTAAAGAAGCGTACTTTCTCCAGTTTCCATTTATAGATATCAAAGGAATGAAAACCGGCGTCCCAGCCTGCATTGAATTTGGGTGAAAATAAAAGAGAACGTGAAGCCGTACCATTATTTCCTAAATAAATATTCGTGGCCGGTACCGGGAAATGAAGGGTGAAATCAGTGATGGAAGAATCCAGTTTGTAATTACGGGTGGAATCAAGATAGCGGTAATAAATAGTGACAGAATCTGCATTTTTATCCCGTCGTTGCAGGCTGTCTTTGCCGCCGCCCTGGTTGTTGCCAAACTGCCGGCCAATATTACCAACACGGTTCCTGAGATTACCCAGTGTTGGATCCTGTGCGGATGCAACAAAAGAAATAAATAAGAAAACGAACAGCGGGTATGTAAACTTCCTGGCCAGTGGTTGCATTTAAATGAAAAGCAAATTAACGGCGCAAAAATACAATTGTCGCTTTTAAATTGTTAAATGGATTATTCAGTTTAATAAGAATACCTGTAAAAATCGCAAAACTCTTCATCACATAGCAGTTTTTGCAGCACCGGGTCTTTTAATATGTCTGTATAATCCATCCATTCTTTTCCTACTTTAACCCGGCGGTATACCAACCGTATTCCCTGGCTGTAATCCACCCACCAGTTGATATGCCCGGTGTATAAAGGTTGTATCGGTTGGCCGTTCAGCTGGTGCCAGCCATAGATCGCAACCCTGTCCGGTTTTTTATCTCTCAAAATTTTTCCACTGATGACCACATCTTTCTTAATACCGGCGATCAATCCCTTTCTCCCCTTTCGCTGCCCCTCAATGATCAGGTGATGCTGCCACATAGTGGGTGTACTGTCCCGAAAAGCATACATCGGAACTGGTTCTAATTTTACAGTAGCTGACCGGTAAATATCATTCACCATTTTACGGGTGGGCAAAAAACAATGAAAACTGTCGGCGATCTGCTGGGCGGCCATCGGCGTTATATTGATCCTGGCCCAGTCATCATCATTGCCAATGCTGATATAATCCGGCGTTACATAATAGGTGGCATGGATCGTTTTACCAGAGACAGAATCAACAATACTCACCTGTACCGGCGACAATTTCTTAAGAAAAGAGGGAATATTTCCCGATAATATTTCTTTGAGTGCAAAAGAATCCCGGGACTTCCAGTTCATAGCCGCTGCCTGTTTATAAAAAAAAGTGCCGGTAACAGCAGAACTTCTCACCGGGGTCTGCATGATCTTGTTGCTCCGACAGGCAGACAGCAAGATCATAATTATTAAACCAAGAAATCGAAACATATCCCAAGATAAAAAAAGCTGCCGTAGGAACGGCAGCTTTTTAAAACAGTTATTGAACAGCATTATTGCTTAATAAATTTAGCGTACTGTGTACGTTCCGCTGAACGCAGTTGCAGCAAATAGGTTCCTGCTGCTAATTGATCAACCTGTACATTATATCTCAGTTGTCCTGCAGCTAACACATTGCTGGAAACGGTCCTCCCGGAAAGATCAGTGATCGTTATGCTGCTTGCTGTCGTGGGTGGCTGGCGGAAAGAGATCGTCAGCTGATCATTCACCGGGTTGGGGTAAAAGACAGCCGTACCATCAGTAGATGGTATCGTTATTTTCACCAGCTTACTGTATTTGAAGCTGCCATCCTGGTCCACCAGCTTCAGGCGGTAAACAATAGTTCCCTGTAATCCTGCTGCGGTTTCAGTAAAAGAATAACTACTCCTGTTTTGCAAATAGCTAACCGTTCCTGCTTTGCTGAATACAATGCCGCCGTTCACACTTCTTTCCACTTCAAAATGACTGAACCGTTCTGCATTGGCAACCGTCCAGTTCAGCAACACCGATTCATCCCTATAACTACCATTGAAAGAAATAATATCAACCGGCAGCACTGAACAAAGTGAAGCCCATATTTGCTCCACGTATTCCGGATGATCAATAAAGGGGTTGCGGTTTCCCTGGAAGCCCAGTGCAGTATTATTGCGATCCACTTCTTTCTGGCTAACCGGGTCGCTGTTATGCCAGCTCAGCATCAATGCTAAATAAGCCGGTTCAACCGAAGGCCAGGTAGTTCCATCCATAGCAATATTACCACTTGGATCAGCCGCTTCCCAGGCTGCCATATTATTTTGATAGCAGGTTACCATATATAAAAAAGCACGGGCCACATCCCCTTTGTATTCATTGATCGGTTCAAACACGGTTCCTGAAAGACCCGGCCAGTTACTGGTACCCAGTTTACTTCCATTGTCAGAAGTAAAACTTGCTGCACCAACTGTCCCATAAGGGAAATTAGACCGTTGACCATTTACATATCCATCTGTCGGGAAGATATGCAGGTAATCAGTGCCGGGACCTGCAGCAGTGCCACCACCAAACCAGCTTTGAGGAAAAGAATGTTCCCGGTTATAACAATCACCTTCGCCTGCATACGTACCACACTGTTCAGTAACGGGAGTAAATTCATAGGGATCGGGGCCTGTTGGATCATCGGAATAAATATCCCAGATCACATTGCCACTCGCCAGTTCGCTGGGCTGTATATCGCCTGTTTGGTAGATGGTCCACAGGTCGCTATAGCTTTGATGATTCAGCCCGGTATTAATAATATTGCGCAATTCTGTTTTCAATGCAGCACAACTCAACCCGGTTGCAGTGCTGTAATAATTCAACGGGATATTATTATTGACCAGTGTACTGAATGTGCGAACTGTGTTACCTGTGGTTAAATAATCAGGAAGACCAGCACAGAGATTATAGGTATACACCGTAACATAATAAGTCGTGCCGCTGGTTAATCCAGACACAAAAGTCGTTGTACCAGTTCCTGTATATAAAACCTGTTCACCACCGCTGTACGTATTGTTACCGCTGTAAGTGGTTCCGTCAACCGGTGCTGTAAAACTGTTGGCTGAATTTATTTTTACTAATGAACTGCTGCCATTACCACCACTCCAGCTAATAGTAGCTGATACCAGTGATGCATTCACATTGATGCTACTCACCTGCACAGAAGGAGCGCCGCAGGATGTGGTTTGGTTACCTGTTGCCGGGCTTATTACATTATAACAGGAACCGGTATTATCAAATGTAAATACGGCTACATGATAAGTACTGCCGGAAGTAAGGCCTGTAACCGCAACTGAATTTCCTGTACCGTTATAAACAACATATTCAGCCGCAGCTATCGTTTGCCCGCTGCCAAAGACAGTATTGGCTGTATAAGTATTCCCAATTATAGGGGAACCGGCTACAGCAGTTCCTGCTTTTATCACTACTAACGAATTGGTACCACTGCCGGCATTCCAGTTCACGGTAAAAGAACTACTGGCTACAGCAGAAAAAGAAACAGCCGATGCCTGCGTAACAGGTGGCGTGCAACCGCTGCCACTGGAAAAATCAAGAGAGATATCATCAATACCCGTTGTAGCCCTGTTGCCGGTGCCTGTAGCTGCTGTTAAACTGGTAATACGTATCCATACATCCTGCCCGATATTATCTAATGCTGATCCGAAGTTGACGGTTACCGTTGTATTGGTAAATGCACTGCCACCGGTGGTAATCGTAACTGGTGAAGTGGTGACGGCTGTAAAAGTTGTGGGAGAAGCTCCCACGCCATAATCCACTCTCCAGGTTGTTACCCGGGGGGAAGTAATATCCAGTGATTGCAATTTAAAACTCAAGGAAAAATTAGAGAAGCCGGTAGTGTTTGTTAGTTGCATTTCTAAAGCAGCGCCGGGATCAGCTACTGAACCACTCTGCCGTATGCCCACCACCCGGTCCGTACTGGCGTTCTGGGCTGCCGTATTAGAAGAACTGATCAGCCCATCGGCAGAAGCTACATTCTTCCAACCGGAAAAAGTGCTGTTCCAGGGAGAATTGCCATCAATGGCACTGGTGAATGTGGCAGCTGTACCTAAACTGGTAGCAGTAGCATTGGAAGCCACCCTAAATCCCGACGGCAACCCCGTTCCCACTCCATCAAAATTCTGTGTATAGTTGGTACCGCTTAAAGTGATCTGGCTGCTGGCAGAAAGGGTAAGCAAACCCCCGAATAGTAAGGTAAAAATCTTCTTCATGATCAGTAACAGTTTTGGCCTTGCAAAGGCCGCAAATCTATGTTTTTATCCCACCCGAAAACCTGATGGGAATAACTTGTGATTCCCCGCAAAAAGGAACCCGGAAAACAACAGCTTAACTCTTTTTTTGCATCAGTCTGAATAAGTATCTTCGCCGAAATTTTTTGCACTATGAACCTCCACGAATACCAGGCCAAGGAATTACTGAAGAAATATAATGTAACCGTCCAGGAAGGATTTGCCTGCAGCACTGTACACGAAGCAGAAGAAGCTTACCGCCAGATCAAAACCCAGTACGGCAGCAACTTTGCCGTTGTAAAAGCACAGATTCACGCCGGTGGCCGTGGTAAAGGCACCGTGAAAGAAACAGGTATCAATGGGGTTAAAGTAGCTAAGTCAGCCGAAGACGTGGTGGACATTTCCAAGAAATTATTAGGTGGCACCCTTGTTACCCTGCAAACCGGACCTGCCGGTAAAGTGGTGAACAAGATCCTCGTGGCACAGGATATGTATTATGATGGTGTATCAGACCGTAAAGAATTTTATCTCTCTATACTATTAGATCGTACCAAAGGACAGAATGTGATCATGTACAGTACTGAAGGCGGTATGAATATTGAAGATGTGGCACATGATACTCCTGAAAAAATATTCAAAGAGTGGGTACACCCTTCCGGTGGCCTGCAGGGATTCCAGGCAAGAAAGATCGCTTTCAACCTCGGGTTAAGTGGTGATGCCTTTAAGAACATGGTGAAATTCGTGACCAATTTGTACAATGCTTATGTTGGACTGGATTGTTCCATGTTAGAAATTAACCCGCTGTTCAAAGCAGCTGATAATAAAATTGTAGCCGTTGACTGTAAGATGAACCTGGATGAGAATGCCCTGATGCGTCATGCCGACCTCGCTTCTCTCCGTGATGTAACGGAAGAGGACCCTACTGAAGTGGAAGCCGGTAAATACAACCTGAATTTTGTAAAACTGGATGGCAATGTAGGATGTATGGTGAATGGTGCCGGTTTGGCCATGGCTACCATGGATATGATCAAACTCAGCGGTGGCGAACCCGCCAACTTCCTCGATGTGGGCGGTACCGCCAATGCGCAAACCGTGGAAGCCGGTTTCAAGATCATCTTAAAAGATCCTGCCGTAAAAGCGATCCTTATCAACATCTTTGGTGGTATCGTTCGATGCGACCGGGTGGCACAGGGTGTTATTGATGCTTATAAAAATCTCGGCAATATTCATATTCCCATCATCGTTCGATTACAGGGTACCAATGCCGTGGAAGCAAAGAAACTCATTGACGAAAGCGGACTGGAAGTACAATCGGCCATCCTGCTGAGCGAAGCTGCGGACTTAGTGAAGAAAGCTGTGGCTTAAACAAGTACGAACTGCGAAATATGAATCCCCCGGAGCATGTTAAAATGGCTTCGGGGGATTTTTTTATCATTTCACTCGCTGATCTCTCCCGTAGAAGAAAGATTGGCTGCGGACCAGGCCTGGCTTCCTTGCTAAGGACTCACGACTACGGACTAATAACTCCGGACTCCCCGCTAAACCCTCCCCTGCTACCGTTAAAAAACGGTATTTCTCCACTTTACCTAAAAACCCCTATCCCGGTTTTGGAAATACGCATAAAAAATCAATACCTTAATAGTGCAACCATTAATACATAAACCTTTCCGCCATGACCAGTTCCCCACCTGCGTTGATTAGCGCAATTACTCCCTGCTATGAAAACAGTCCTTACAAGATGATCAACCTCCCTGCCCTGCCATAGCATTTGTCATTCACCAAAACCTTATAATATGAGATACAAAAACCTGACCGGCGAGATCAAACTCTATGCAGTGGCCGGCACGCAAACTGTCCTACTGGCTTTTGATATAGCTGAAGCCAAAGTAAAAGGAACCGATTTCCTGGGCTTCAGTGTGGAACGGGAGGATAAGAACGGTGACAGAATTTACCTCAACGGCTCCAAGCATTTTGATTCACTTATGAAAGACAACACGATCACTGATCCTAAAATAAAATTCACTTCCCTGGTACAGGCCTTTTTCTGGAAAGATTATTTAGCCAACCCGGGCGAAAAATATACTTACACGGTAAAAGCCAAATATGGTACGCCCATCAATTTTAAAACCAAATACGAGAACAGCATCACGGTGACCACCGAAGAACTGCACAAAGGCAAACATTCCGTTTATTTCAACTATGGTGTCACCGGTTCACAGGGCTATGCCAGCAATAAAGAATTCGGCAACAAACCTGTGGATGAACTGCCCCCGGCCATCTATAAAAAAGCATTGGATTATCTCAGCCGTGAATTATACAATGAAGGACTGATGGAGTTTCTCAATAAAGCCAAAACAAAAAAACATTCACTCTACTGCGCCTTCTACGAGATACAGTTCCCTGCTTTCATTAAAGAACTGAAAGAAGTAAAAGCCAAATGCAAGGACCTGCAGATTGTTTACAGCGGGCAAAGCGGGCAGAACAAAAAACCCAAAGACCCCAAAGATGAAAAAGGAAACCTGGACTCCCTGAAAAATGCAGGACTGCTTTCTATCAGCCATAAAAGAACAAAAGCCAACCAGCCGCATAATAAATTCATGATCCTCTGTAAGGATGATAAACCCATTGAAGTATGGACCGGGTCCACCAATATCACACTCTCCGGTATTTTCGGCCAGTGCAATACCGGTCACTGGATCAAAGATGCGGCCATTGCAAGAAAGTATAAAAAGTACTGGGATCATTTACAACAGAATCCTGCCCTCGGTGCTCTTTCTAAAACTTCCGAAGCAATCCAACCCGATGCTGATCTGGCTGCATTGGAAGACGGCACCTATGTATTCTTCAGTCCCCGCAACCTCCCCGCTAAAACAGGAGTTACCCCGCCGCAATTAAAAAGCTATGTGGATCTCATTGATAAAGCCGAAGAACTGGTCTGTATGATCTTCCCCTTTAATTATGATGAGGCCTTTAAAAAAGTATATGATAAGGACCGAGGCTACCTGCGGCTCTTGCTCTTTGAAAAAGCAGAACAGGCCAAAACCGCCAAGAAGAATGAAAAGAATGATGTGGACCTGAAAGTAACTGCCGGTGCCGTATTAAAATCCAAGGTAGAAACTTTTGTAAAAGAAGAGACGGCCAAGAAAACGGTAAAGGGCGGTATCCTTTATGTGCATAATAAATTCTTCCTTATTGACCCGCTGGGTAATCATCCCGCTGTACTGACAGGCTCGGCCAATTTCAGCAATGCCTCCATTACCAGTAATGATGAGAACTCCTTATTGATAAAAGGTGATGCCAGGGTAGCCGATATCTACCTGACCGAGTTTAACCGGCTGTTTGAACATTTCTGGCCCCGCTACCTCACCATCCTGAACAATGAAAAACCAAAAAGCCAACAGAAAAAAGAGGGTTTTGATAAACCCCTGGATGAAAAATATACCTGGTTTACCAGCTATTATGATGAAAGCAGCTACCACCATAAACGGGGACAGTTGTTTATTAAGATGAAAGAGGTGAAGAAAGGATGAAATCGTTATACCTAATTATTAGTTATTTAAAAACTAGTTATATCTATGGCTACTATTTTGTCAACTACACAAGAAAAAGAAATCAAAGAGCTTCTTATTAAAGAATTTGGCACGGAGGAACCTACTGAAGAACAAATAGCAGACTATGTAGAAAAAACCAAACTTCCTAGAAATGATGGTGGACTCTCAATAATTATAGCCGCTGCTGCTTTTTTATTGCAGGGCTGGAGCGCACTGCGTGAAGAACAAAAAAGGAGAAAAGAAAAAAATCAGCCTCCTTCGCCTCCCCCGCCGCCAAAAGATTCAACACCTGAGCCAATGCCTCCTAATTGCCCACTTACAGATTGCAGTTTGCCTGCAGCAGATTATAATTTTGAAACCAAAGAGTATAAATGTCCGAAAGGGCACAAATGGAAGGAAAGATAATTATCTATGTTATTTATTACCAATATTCAGTTATGCGAAACTTCCAGTTTCGTATAACTACTCTTGCTATCTCGCTTGCAGAGATAAAAAACTTGGTTGTAGTTAAAGACATTATTTACTTTCATTAGCTATCAATATAAAAACTCACAAGCAGAGATGTTTATTTATGTTTAATTTTCTAATTATTAGGCTAGTTTTTTTATGCAACAACTTGTCAATACTTTACAATTCCTTTTAGTTATTCTTTGTTTAACCATTATTTCTTGTGATAACCCCAACTTGAATATAATAGAACCAGCTGCTTATCCTGATTTGCAGGAGCACAAACTTGGAGAATCGGATTATTATATTAAATTACCAAAAACAATGTTTTTAGATGAAGCGAGGGGGAAGGAAGGACAACTTGGCTATGGGGTTTATTTGACTGACACAAGCAGAAGATATATAAGTTCATCTGGTTTTATCGAAATCGAACATGGCAGACCAATCGGAGGAGGTCTTCTTGATGAAGGGGACAAATTAGTTGACAAGATAAAATCTCCCCTACTTGGTAAGAATCTAGAATGGAAAATCTATCTGAATGAATCCGGTTATTTTTTTGCTGTTGCTAAGAGAGAAGGGGTGCTATTGACAGCAAGCTCCAGAACACACGAAGGGTTAGATTCTATGATATCAATTATTTCAACTTTAAAGGAAAGATGAACTGCAGGTAGGATGATAGTTTAAACGAAACACTATCATGCGTAACTTTTTGTTTCCCCGCTATTCTATCGCTTACAGCGATAACAATTTATCCTGTTGCGATAAAGATGCAGATGAGTCAAGTAACCAAAATATCCCATCACTCCCCAACTTTTACTTTCCAGCTTACCCGCGGGTGATGGCCCGGTGCATTCGCCGCACTCAATACCTCAAATTTCAGTTCTGTTTCTGCAAGTCGCTGTTTGGTTTTTATTTCCAGTATATTATTATCACCCGGTTGAAGGGTAATGACATCATAGTCGGTATGAAAGGTAAAGCCGGTTTTATTTTGCAGCACAATGGTATTGCTGGTACTGTTTTCCAGCACCACTCTTAAAACATCTGTCTTGCCTGTGTACTTCGCTGATTTCACCACGACAGCAGCCTGCAGCAACGGAACCAGGAATTCATCCCGGCCGATCAGCAGGTCTTTATAGGATACCACGGTTCTCCGG
>JAEUVP010000098.1 GCA_016786805.1 Chitinophagaceae bacterium
AAAAAACGGGTCCTCAAACAGAGCGATCATAAATACCTACCTGCTGTTCAACAGCAAGCCCATTGCTTTTAATAAGGCAAAAATGCTGGGCTTTGAAACACGGCTCAGCTACGGTTGGCCCGTACTGCCAGCAATAAAAGGAGGTTGCAGGGTAACACTGACCTGGAGAAAAGATAAATGTTCTTAAGTATAGTCAACCAGGTCTTTTTTATTTCTTTACAATATCTTCGCAGCGATGAAAGACTTTCAATCGCTGCGAATTGTTTTTATGGGTACCCCCGAATTTGCAGTTGCATCATTAGATGCACTGGTAAAAGCCGGGTGTACTATTGTGGGGGTGATCACAGCTCCTGATAAACCTGCCGGAAGAGGCATGCAACTGCAGCAAAGTGCGGTCAAGAAATATGCAGTAGAACATAACCTGAAAGTCCTTCAACCCGAGAAGCTGAAGAATCCTGAATTTATTGAAGAATTAAAAGCACTGCAAGCCGATCTCCAGGTCGTTGTTGCCTTCCGCATGTTACCAGAAGTAGTTTGGAATATGCCGCCCATGGGCAGTGTAAATTTACATGGAAGCTTATTGCCCCAATACCGTGGTGCCGCACCTATTAACTGGGCGGTGATCAATGGCGAGAAAGAAACCGGCGTAAGCACCTTCAAACTAAAACATGAAATAGACACCGGGGATATTTTATTACAGGAACGTTCCACGATCGGAGAAAACGATACTGCCGGCGAAGTGCATGACAGGATGAAAGAGATTGGAGCTACTTTATTGGTGAAAACGGTTAAGGGGCTTGCCGATGAAACATTGAAGGAAAGACCACAGACGACAGACAATAGACCACAGGCCCCCCTGCTGCATCATGCGCCGAAAATTTTTACGGAGACCTGCAAGATCGATTTTACAAAACCGGTGGAGGAAGTGCATAACCTCATCCGGGGCCTCTCCCCTTTCCCGGGTGCCTTTACCAGTCTGAATGGAAAGACCCTGAAGATCTACAGAAGTGAAAAGGAATTAACCAATACGGGTATGGCAGCAGGTGAATATAAAACAGATGGCAAAACATTTCTGAAATTTGCCTGTAGTAATGGCTTTATCTACGTAAAGGATTTACAATTGGAAGGCAAAAAGAAAATTGCAATAGAAGAATTCCTGAGAGGATACCGTTTTATTAATAGTTGACTTTTACAATGAACTTATCCTGCTCAGTTACCTGCAAGGCCGAAGCAGCGGCACTGCTGATCCGGATATCAAAGCCTTCATTCTGACGGATACCCGCCATAACTCCCAGCACTTTTGCATAGATAACTTTGTTATTAGCCGGGTTAGTGATCTTTACAATTGTTCCCGGTTGCACAGCATCCATCAGTAAGTAATATTTTGCATCCAGCCAGCCACTGGTCGTTTTAAAAATACCGGATGTAACGGTAGCATCTTTTGACACGGGGCTTGTTTTCACCTGTTGTTCGAAATGATACTTGAAATACCCGTTTTCAGATGATGACGGAATGACTTTCTCTTCCTGCTTTGCAAAAACAGGCTCTGCTTTTTTAGTTTCAGGCCTGGGTTCTTCTTTTTTGATCTCAGCCACAGGCTCTGTCTTCACTGTTTCTTCTTTGGGTGCTGTAACTACGACAGCTGTCTCTTTTACGGTTTCTGTAACTGGTGCAACTTTACTCTTTAGCGTAACAGCAGGCATCTCTTTTGACAATAAAAATCCCACCACCAGTTTTGCCCCCTTGGGAATGTTATCAGCCGCAAGGCTATTCCAGTCGCGGAGATTTTGCAACAGGACATTATTGTGCGTATTACTCACTTTCATCAGCCCTTCATTCTCCCCGGTTCTGTAATAGACCGGTGTGCCCGTGTTTCCTTTTTGTGTGAAATTAGTATCGGTTAATGGTATGCGAACTGCCTGGCCTATCACCAACCCTTTGGTCATGTCCAGTTTATTATAAGAAGCCACCGCTTTGGGGTGAACATTATAAAGACGTCCGATTGCAAAAAAACTCTCCTTTGCCGCCACCTTGTGTTCGAGGTACAGGCCCTTATCACCGCTTTTTATCATCAGGTCAGGCTTCTGGGCGATGGCAAAATGAGCCATCAGCAACAAGGCCAGAAAGGGGGAAAAACACTTCTTCATACTGACAAGATTTGGGCTACAAAGATGCAGATTTTTGCCCACAGGCCACCCATTTAATTGTCTTTTAATATCCTCATTTCCTTGGGGTAATAATTGTTGACCCGGTTGGGTAAAACGTTGGCCCAGCCCAGCGGACAGCCATTATAGGTCATGAGCTGCCATCCTTTAGCAGCACCCTCCAGCTGTATATCTTTCCGCTGCAGGTATTGAATGGCCTGTTCATAATTCAACGCCGCACTGGGCACTTCTTCCGTTACAAGCAGGCTCATAGCAAGAGAATGGTCCGGCACTAATTTATCCCGCATCAATTCGCCGGCCAGCACACCAGAATAGATGACCCGGAGGTTGTCAAGCAGGAAAGAAAAATTAGTAGCCAGATGCTGCGGCCATGCATACACAGTTGTAAGATGCTTTACGAATTGCAGGCCATCCATCTTTATCCAGCGGGCCAGCATTTCAATATCTTTTTTTGTAGCAGCTTCGGGTTTGCCCTTTAATTTGATGGAAGCAGTTTCTTCTCCATCCGTCTTTTTAAAACAGGCTAAGAAAAAACCTTCTCCTTTTACTTGATCGGGCCAAAAACGGTAGCCGCCGCCTGATTCAATAATTCCCCATGATGAATCGAATGTCAACAGGCTTTGCAAAGCTGATTTTTCATGCAATAACCAATTGGCAATATCCTCGTCTTCCTCTTTTGAATACGAACAGGTGGAATAGATCAGTATCCCTTCTTTTTTCAACGCAGGCCATACATCAGCCAGTATCCGCTGCTGCCGTTGCGAGCAGAGCTGCACATTATTCTCACTCCATTCTTCAATAGCTTCCGGGTCGCGACGAAACAAACCACTGCCACTGCAGGGAGCATCCACCACGATCACATCGAAATAATTTTCCAGCCGGGTAAAATCTTTAGGATCATTATTAGTGACTACTACATTTTCACAACCCCACTTGATAATATTATCCTTAAGCACATTAGCTCTTGAACGGATCACTTCATTACTAACTAATAAACTTTCTTTGGAGATGAGTGATTGTATATGTGTTGACTTGCCTCCCGGTGAAGCGCAGAGGTCAAGCACTTTTAAAGGCTTTGACAGATCAACAGTTTGCCGCAGGGCCTGTTCCAAAAACATAGAAGATGCTTCCTGCACATAATAACAGCCGGCATGAAAAAGAGGATCGAAGGTAAAAGATGGTCGTTGTTCCAAATAGTAGCCATCAGAAGTCCATGGAACTTTAGAATCCAGATTTTTGATTTCTGCTCTTTTCCGTGGATTAACCCGAATAGAAGTAACCTGCTCACCAGATGTATGCATCTGTTCAAAAGCTTCTTTATCGAAGCCTTTGGCATCAGTTAGTGAATTTAATAAGAAAGAAGGAAGTTGCACCGGGCAAAACTACAAACCACAAATTACAAACTACAAATTCTTTATCTCCCCGATCAGGTCCTGCAATACTTTCTTCGCATCCCCAAATAACATCGATGTTTTAGGACGGAAGAACAGATCGTTTTCAATACCAGCATAACCGGGTTTCATACTTCTTTTATTAACGATCACATTCTTGGCCAGTTCCACATCCAGGATCGGCATACCATATATAGGAGAAGAGGGATCCGATTTAGCAGCCGGGTTCACCACATCATTAGCACCTAATATCAATACCACATCTGTAGTGGAAAACTCATCATTGGCATGTTCCATTTCCAGCAGCTTGTCATAAGGGACATCCGCTTCGGCTAACAGTACATTCATATGCCCGGGCATACGTCCTGCAACAGGATGTATCGCATATTTTACGGTCACTCCTTTTTCTTCCAGCAGTTTTTCTAACTCGTGGCAGGCATGTTGTGCCTGTGCCACAGCCAGCCCATAGCCGGGAACAATAAATACTTTATTGGCATAACTCATGACCACGGCTGTATCACTCAGAGAAATTTCTTTGTAAGCCCCCTGCTGTTTAGCACCGGCAGGGCCAGCTTTTGCTCCACCACCAAAGGACCCAATCAGTACATTGGTCAGCGAACGGTTCATTGCTTTACACATCAGCATAGTCAGCAAGGTACCAGCTGCTCCTACAAGGATACCACCGGTCAGCATCGCTTTATTATCATATAAAAAACCACCGCAGGCAGCAGCAACCCCGGTAAAGGAGTTCAGGAGAGAAATAACAACAGGCATATCAGCACCACCGATGGGCAGCACAAATAACACCCCGTAGACAAAGGCAAACAAACCGATCAGCATGAAGGGAATGAACATATTTCCGACTTCTGACCGGTAGGCAACAACAGCCGATACCAGCACCAATGCCAGTACGATCATATTAACGATATGCTGTCCTTTGAACGAAAAATCTTTTACCCGTCCATTTAATTTTCCCCAGGCAATGATACTCCCGGTATAAGAAACGGTACCGATGATGGCCCCTGCCACAATGGTGATATAATAACCAACCGGAACAATAGCTGAAAAAGCAGTTTCACCTGATCCTTCATGCAATTTGTAAATATGATAGAATTCGGCAGCAGAGATCAGGGCGGCGCAGGCACCACCCATTCCATTGAACAAACTAACCATTTCCGGCATAGCCGTCATCTTCACTTTTTTGGCGGCGAGTGTACCGACTACAGAGCCGATAATTATGCCACCAAATATCCATATATAGTTCTGTAGCTTATGTCCTTCTGTATCCGTATAGAGAAATATAGTTCCGAAAATTGCAATCGTCATCCCCGCAGCAGCAATCAGGTTTCCTTTTCTGGCTGTTGCCGGGTTGGAGAGCATTTTAAGGCCCAGGATAAATGTAACTGAAGCAATGAGGTAACAAACGGTAAGTATATTGAGTTCCATAAAATTTATTCTATTACTTTTTCTTCTTCTTAAACATTTCAAGCATCCTGTCTGTCACCACAAATCCGCCCACCACGTTAAGTGTTCCAAGTATTACGGCCAGGAAACCAAGTACCAATGCCAGGTAGTCGTCACTCTCTGCTTTTCCCATCACAATGATAGCACCGATGATCACCACACCGTGGATGGCATTAGCACCACTCATCAGGGGTGTATGTAACACACTCGGTACACGACCGATCACTTCAATGCCGACAAAGATCATCAGGATGACAATGTAGATGATCTGCTGGTTAGCCGTAATCCAATTTAATACTGAATCCATATTCTTATTTTAATCGTTCGTGAACTATTTCTTTACTATGTGTTATGCAACATCCCTTTACCAGGTCATCTTCCCAGTTCAGGTTAATTTGTCCTTCTTTATTGATGATGAGCTGCAGGAAGTTCAATACATTCTTACCATACATCTTACTGGCATCGGAAGGCATGGTGGATTGCAAAGATGAATTACCAATGATTGTCACACCATTGAACTGAACCGTTTCATTGTTTTTGGTGAAAGGGGTATTACCTCCAGTGGCAGCAGCAATATCAATGATCAC
>JAEUVP010000160.1 GCA_016786805.1 Chitinophagaceae bacterium
TCTGGCTGGGTACGAATCATGGAACGATCACAGACTCATCCGGTGTGTTCAAGATCGCTGCGCATGCGGCTGGTCAGCAGTTGGTGATCAGTTATACCGGGTATAAAAGTGATACGATCGTAATACAACCTGCTGAAGAACTGAAAATCATTTTAGCCAGTAACCAGCAATTGGGTGAAGTAAGGGTGGCATCCCGTCAGCGGTCCACTTATCTTTCTTCCATAAGCCCTATTCGCACACAGATCATGACGGAACGGGAATTGTTTAAAGCAGCTTGCTGCAATCTCAGCGAAAGTTTTGAGACCAATCCCTCCGTGGATGTATCGTATAATGATGCGGTAACCGGCAGTAAGCAAATTCAACTATTAGGATTGAGCGGTAACTATACCCAATTGACCGTAGAGAACCTGCCCGGCCCGAGAGGCATTGCAACACCATTAGGTTTGAGTTTTATTGCCGGTCCCTGGGTGGAGTCGATCCAGTTGAGCAAAGGTGTTGGGTCCGTGGTAAACGGATATGAAAGTATAGCCGGCCAGATCAATATTGAATTGAAAAAGCCGGAGAAGGCAGAGCGGTTATACCTGAATGGTTATATCAATACTATGGGTAAGACCGATTTGAACCTAAACCTCACTCAACAGATCGGCAAGAAATGGAGTACGGCTTTATTATTACACGATGATTTTTTGACCAATACAAAAATTGATTTTAATAACGACGGTTTCAGGGATCTGCCGACCGGTAATTTATTCAGTGCTATCAACCGCTGGAAGTATGAAGATGGGAAAGGATTTCTTACCCAGTTTGGTTTTAAACTATTAACCGATTCAAAAACAGGGGGCGAAACAGCTTTCAACCCAAAGGAAGATAAATTCACCACTAATAATTATGGGTTAGGTATTGAAACAAAACGCTACGAAGGTTTTGCCAAGATAGGGTATGTGTTCCCGGAGAAAAAATACAAGAGTATCGGGCTGCAGTTATCAGTATTTGATCACCAGCAGGATTCCTATTTTGGTATGACAACCTATGATGCATCGCAACAAAACATCTATGCAAACCTGATCTACCAGTCTATTATAGGTACCACAGCACATAAATTCAGGACAGGTGTAAGTTTTACGTCTGATAAATACAATGAAGAGTTTAAAAATAACAACTATAAAAGAACAGAAGCAGTGCCTGGGGGATTTTTCGAATACACGTTTTCACCGGTGGATCATTTCAATATTGTGGCGGGTATCCGTGCTGATCATAACAGTTTGTTTGGCTGGTTTGCCACACCAAGATTACACCTCCGGTATGAGCCGGTGAAAGGAACAACGATCCGGGCCAGTGTGGGAAGAGGTCAGCGTACCGCCAATATTTTTGCAGAGAATATGAGTGTGTTGGTGAGTTCGAGGAATGTGAATATTCTATCCGCCGCTGCCGGTAAAGCCTATGGATTAGACCCGGAGACTGCCTGGAATAAGGGAATTACCGTGGATCAGAAATTTAAACTGCTGGGTCGTGATGCTTTGGTCAGTATTGATTTCTTCCGGAATGATTTTCAGAACCAGGTGGTGGTTGACCTGGAGAATGCCAGGGAAGTGAAATTTTATAACCTGGACGGGAAGTCTTTCTCCAACAGTTTCCAGGCGGAAGTGCAGCTGGAACCGGCACATAAACTAGAACTGCGTTTGGCCTACCGTTTTTTTGATGTAAGATCAACCTATAGCAGCCAGGTGTTGCAAAAACCATTTACAGCCAAACACCGGGCATTTGCCAATATCGCTTACGAACTAAAAGGATGGAAGTTTGATTATACGGTGAATTATAATGGCGCAAAAAGAATTCCCTCAACCAGTGCAAATCCCTTGCCTTACCAACGGGAGAATTATTCACCCTCTTTTATTTTGATGAATGCCCAGGTCAGTAAAACAGTTGGCAAGAAACACCCAGTTGACCTTTATATTGGCGGGGAGAATATTACCAATTATTTCCAGCGGGATGCGATCGTGGCGGCTGATCAGCCATTCGGCCCTTATTTTGATGCCTCACTGGTATGGGGTCCGGTAAGCGGGAACTTGTTTTACACGGGATTTAGGTTTAAGATCAAATAGGAATTTGTAGGTTTTGTAAATTAGAATACCAGTTCATTCGCTATGCCTGTATATAATATAAAAAATATGGTATGTGCCCGTTGCCTGAAAACGGTAACGGGCATTTTCCGGGAAGCCGGTATTGCCCCCCTTGCTATTCAACTTGGTAAAGTGGAAACACAGGAAGAACTTACCCGGGAGCAGGAATTACAAATCAGGAAAGCCCTGCTTGCTGAAGGTTTTGAATGGCTGGATGACCAGAAAGTAAAACTGGTGGAAGAAGTAAAACAGGCGATCGTACAATTGGTCCATTATGGAGAACTGGATGAGATGAAAGAAAACCTGTCTGCCTATCTTTCTTCCAAATTATATAAAGACTACCATTACCTGAGTAACCTGTTTTCTTCCATTGAAAATACCACGATCGAACAATACTTTATTTTACAAAAGATCGAAAAGGTAAAAGAATGGCTGGTATATGATGAATATACATTGAACGAAATGGCTTTTAAATTAGGATACAGTAGTGTGGCCTATTTATCTGCCCAATTTAAAAAGGTCACTGGTTTTACTCCTTCACAGTTTAAAAAGCTGAAAGATCACCACCGCAAGCCCCTGGACAGGCTCTGAAGTACAAATACTATAACATATCCTACTGATTCTGTAACAAGCCTGCCTGTCTTTCAACGGAAATTTGTGTTATAAATTTTTAGTTATGACACATGAATACCTGATCACCGGTATGACTTGCAGCAGTTGTGTGGCCCGGGTCAAAAATGAACTACTTAAACTGGGCGATGTAACCGGAGCTGAGGTTCAACTCAGTTCCCCGCAGGCTGTAATCAGTATGAACAAGCATATCAGTACTTCCATATTACAGGACGCCATCAGTAAGGCGGGCCATTACCAGATCACTGATGCAGTGGATCATTCAACACATTTAATGGTGGCTGCCCCGGAAGATAAGCCATCTTACCTGCCCATTTTTTTGATCTTTGGTTATATAGCAGGCATTTCCATTTTAGTACAGGTTGTAAAAGGATCCTTTAACTGGATGCAGTGGATGAGCCATTTCATGGCAGGTTTCTTTTTTGTGTTTTCTTTTTTCAAGCTGATGAACCTGAAAGGATTTGCAGAAGGTTACCAAAGCTATGATGTGGTGGCGAAACAATTT
>JAEUVP010000185.1 GCA_016786805.1 Chitinophagaceae bacterium
TTCAAACTATTTCCCAACCCTGTTGCTTCAGGCGGCAACCTGAACATTGAATGGAAACAACAGGACGAAGGATATTATAATTTGGAAATCCTCAGCCTCACCGGGCAGGTCATCAAACAGCAAACGATCTGGATCGATAAAGAAGCAAGACTCTTAAGCATTGATGTGCCCACTGCCAATCCCGGCACTTATATCATCCGCCTCAGCAATACAAAAACAGGGAAAGCCAGTTCTGAAAAAATAATTATCCAATAATAAGCTTTGTGCCCTTCGTGTCTTTGTGGGATACTTTATTTAAACGCCGGGTGAAAATTCTCCAGTGTCTTTCTTAAAAACTCCCGGTCAAGATGCGTATAGATCTCCGTGGTGGTAATACTCTCATGGCCCAGCATTTCCTGTACGGCCCGGAGGTCAGCGCCGCCTTCCACCAAATGCGTGGCGAAAGAATGACGAAAAGTGTGTGGTGATACTGTTTTTTTGATCCCCGCTTTTGCCACCAGGTCTTTGATGATATAAAAGATCATCACCCTTGACAGTTTGCTGCCCCGCTGGTTCAGGAACAGGATATCTTCATTACCGGGCTGCGGCGCCATATGCACCCTGATCTTGTCTTTGTAAATATTAATGTATTTGATGGCACTGCTGCCAATCGGTACCAATCGTTCTTTATCACCTTTACCGAGCACCCGGATAAAACCAACATCCAGGTAAAGCTGTGATATCCGCAGGTTCACTGCTTCTGTTACCCGCAAACCGCAACTGTACATTGTTTCTAATATGGCTTTATTCCTTCCACCGCCGGGTGTGCTGAGATCAATTTGCCCGATGATGGTTTCGATTTCCTCAAAGCTGAGAATATCGGGCAATGCTCTTTTTAATTTCGGCGCTTCTAATAACACCGTAGGGTCTTTGCGGCTGATCTGCTCCACCAGGCAATACTTGTAAAAAGCCTTGATGCCGGAAATGATACGGGCCTGGCTGGTATCGGTCATCCCCAGCTCAGCCACCCATTTCACAAAGGACTGCAGGTCTTTCAACTCTACATCAGCAGGGGCTTTTAATGAAGAAGCCTCCTGCAGGAATTGCGTCAGTTTATCAATATCCCGCAGGTAGGCTTCAACAGAATTATCAGAGAGAGATTTCTCTAATTGCAAATAGGCTTTGAATCCTTTTTTATAAGGTTCCCACACAAGGTTGTTGTTTATTCGATCTTGATCTTTTTTTCCTTGGCCTGGAATTGATGGTCGATCTTGATATTGGCCCAGATCCTTGTTTTGCTTACATTGATCGAATCAAAAGTGCCATGCACATTGTTATGATCAATATCCAGTTTGGTATTGTTCAGCAGCATCCGGTCGATCTTGCCATTCTCCATATTCTGTGCATAGATAAAGGTTTCATCGTAGTAAGCGATCACCCCTTCCTCCACGCTGAATTTTTTATCGAAATTGTTCAGGGCACTGGTGTAGATACTCCATTTGTCTGATTTACTGTAAGGCAATTTCACCAAAAAACCACGGCCGGTAATGCAGTCATTATATTTCAGCCAGGCATAGGAGGTATCTTTAAAATAACAGGAGATAAAATCTTTATTGATCCGGGCCTCTTTGCCCACCAGTTCCATATAACCCATCTTGCGGGTTGTTTCCAGTAGTTTATTGCTCCAGGATATCGTATCAGGGTTACAGCCTTTGAAGCTGATCGTCACAAAGGGGCTGTCGGGATGTGGATGATTAAATTTTACCGGCTGATCAGAGCAGGCTGTATCACAAAAACTTTTGGGGGCAGATGAAGAACCGCAGGCGCTGAAGGACCAGGCAACAAAACTGGCGGCAACCAGTACTAAAACAAATCTCATAATTATTGGGTTTTATAGTCAAACAAAAATAGCCAATGAGGACTATCCTTACTAAAATTCTTTTGAGCTGTTTGTTGAAAGCATTCAAGTAGTATCTTCGGCGCATGAGCGAAAAACAAGTGAATACGCTGCGAAAGTTTAAGCAGCAGATGCCAAAGAACCGGCGCCGCTTCCGCACCTTCCTGACCAAACTGGAAAAGAAAGCCCCGAAAGGAATTGAGAAGATAACTGCTGCCATTGAAAAAGAAGTATGGCAGGAAGTGGATTGCCTGACCTGTGCTAATTGCTGTAAAACGATGACGCCGACTTTCACTGCGGCCGACTTGAAAAGGATCTCTGCACATTTCGGTCAGACGGTGGAGGAGTTCAAAGAAAAATGGTTGTATAAAGAAAGAGGCAGTGGCGACTGGATGAATAAAAAACAACCCTGCCAGTTCCTGAACCTGAAGGATAATAAATGCAGCATCTATGAGATCCGCCCGGACGACTGCGCCGGTTTCCCGCACCTTCCCAAACGCATGAAGGATTATGTGCATGTACACAAGCAAAACGTGGAATACTGTCCGGCTACCTATAAAATGGTGGAGAAGATGATCGGCCAGATTGATGTGAAGTAGGAAACTGTCGATGGATCATGGACCATCGACCATGGTCGTTCTTACAAAAACACATCTTCGAGCAGGAAGAATTCCGCTTCTTTATTCGGGAACAGCGTTATCGCCAGCACATCATACTGCATCCATTTATACCCGGGGTTGTGAAATAAGAATTCATCAGCCGCCCGTTGCAGGTTCTTGAATTTTCTTTTGGTGACACTGTCTTCGGGATGACCAAAAGGAGAATCCTTCCGTGCCTTTACTTCGATGATATGCAGCTTCTCTTTTTTGGTGGCAATGATATCGATCTCGTAATGCGAATGCCGCCAGTTCACATGCAAAACGGTATAGCCTTTTTCCGTCAGCCACCTGGCCGCCATCGCTTCGCCTTCCTTTCCCAAATCATTATGTGAAGCCATGCTGTATCTTTACAGTAAGTTATTAAAAGAATTTTATCCATGAAAGGTATAGCGGGGCTTACGGGTACGGTCAAACATTACGATTGGGGCGGCACACATCTCATCCCTTCTTTATTACAGGTTGATAATAAGGAGCAGCAACCATTTGCAGAATACTGGCTCGGTGTTCATCCCTTGGCTGATGGCATCGTTGAGGATGGAACAGGTGGTACCGCAATTTTAAAAGACATCATCAGCAACAATAAGGAACAAACATTGGGAGAAAGGGTGAATAAGCAGTTTGGCAACCTGCCCTATTTACTCAAGGCCATGGATGTAAAAGATATGCTCTCCATCCAGGTGCATCCTTCTAAAAAAGCAGCAGAGGAAGAATTTGCCAAAGAAAATGCAGCGGGTATTCCGTTAACAGCAGGTAACAGGAATTATAAAGACAATAATCACAAACCAGAACTGGCAATGGCCCTGAGTGATTTCTGGTTATTACATGGATTTAAATCTGAAGTGGAATTACTGAAGATATTTGAACAGGTAAAAGAACTGGGCGGGTTGAAGGCACTATTTCAATTGGGTGGATACGAAGCCTTGTACAGCAAGGTGATGACCATGCCGCAGGAAGAAGTGGATAAACTTTTAAGTCCACTGGTCAGCCGGATCATTCCATTGTACAAGGAAGGAAAACTTGATAGATCAAAAGAAGATTTCTGGGCGGCAAGAGCAGCGCTAACCTATTCGCAAAACAATCATATTGACCGGGGTATATTCTCTGTTTACTTTTTTAATGTACTACATCTTAAAAAAGGACAAGCGATTTTCCAGGATGCCGGTATTCCGCATGCATACCTAGAAGGTCCGAATGTGGAGATCATGGCCAATTCTGATAATGTGTTACGGGGCGGGTTAACGACCAAGCATATTGATGTAAAAGAATTACTGAAGCATGTAAAATGCGAAGCCACGAAATACGAAATATTAAAAGGGGAGTGGCATGGCCTGGAAAGGATCTACCCGACCAAGGCTCCCGATTTTCAGCTCAGTTCTTTTGAACTGGACCCCGGCGAAAAAGCCAACTTCACTGCCGGTACCACAGAAATATTGTTATTAACTGAAGGAGAGGTTACCCTTACCAATGGCACAGACAGCATCCGGCTATTATTGGGAAAGCCTTCTGCCGTGGTCTTTGCCGGGCAAAAAGTGCAACTGGAAGCACATACTAAATCAGCGGTTTACAGGGCCACCGTTCCTGTCCACAATGGTGAATAAATAGACCGGCCAATTAGCCCAATTCTGCTATTTTTGCCACTGATTCACGGGGCTAAGGATTCAAATCCCGGTTCAATTATTAATTATGAAGATCAACGGACGTTTTATACTGTTTACAATGATATTGGTGGTTGTAGCTACGGCCTGTAAATACTTTTTCGGACCCGACCTGGATATGTCCGGTTTCTCACCCATATTTGCGATCGCCCTGTTTTCCGGTATGATCATTAAAGACCGGGACAAATCTTTCTTATTACCACTGATCGCTTTATTCATCAGTGATATGCTGATTCATTTCTTATATACACAAAATATGTTCCCCTATGCCGGTATCTACAACGGCCAGTGGAAAATATATGCCATCCTGATGCTTTCCACCCTCATCGGCTGGGCATTGAAAGGAAGAAGCTATACCCGTTTACTAACAGGCGCCCTTGCTGCACCTACTGTTTTCTTTCTTGTTTCTAATTTCCTGGTGTGGATGGGAACCACCGAAGCGGTGTATACAAAAGACTTCAGCGGGTTAATGACCTGTTACACGGCTGCATTACCATTCTATAAAAATGCACTGGTCGCTACGTTGTTGTTCCTGCCTGCTGTATTGTTCCTGTATAATATAATGATGGAGAGAAAAGCGAAACTGATCCTGGCTTAATATAGCTAACCAAAAATAGTGAAAGCATCCACGAATGATAAGTGGGTGCTTTTTTGTTGTACCCATAAAACTAATCAGCCTGTTCTGTTAACTCCAGTCTTGCAAACCAGTAATTACCATGCTGCAGTTTTTGGGTTACTGTCACACTGATCCGTTCACTGAACAGAGGGCAGTCCAGTACCAATGTATGGTACTCACCATTTTCGCCGCAGGCATCAATACCCATGGCTTCTAATTCATCTACAAGGGCGGGAGTGATGCGCTGACCAATGAACCGTTCGCCCATGATTTCATTACAACTTACAATGATCGTTTCGATACCGGCTTCCAGCATCTGCAATACCAGGGCTCTGCGGTTTTGCTGCCACAACGGAAGTACGGCCGTTAACCCGGCATTGGCACAAACTTTTTCTTCCCAGTCGCGGTGCGGTTGCAGGTCAATATCGCCGAATACAGCATGTGTAAGATGATATTCATCTTTTAATTTTGAAAGCGCTGCAGTAAAATGCTGTTCATATTCCTCCCAGGAACTGCTGATCAAATAAGCAGGCAGGTTGGCCGTAGCCGCCTGTGCTTCCAGTATAGCAGACGGTATCCCATGCGAACGGGATATCTTGCCTTCTTCATTTAATACATTCAGTAACACTTTCGGCACATAGCCC
>JAEUVP010000217.1 GCA_016786805.1 Chitinophagaceae bacterium
GGCCGTTTCACTTTTTGCACCGGCGCATTATCCTTCCAGCGCCATAAATGCACACAGGCGTATGTACGGTAAGGGCTCCATTTGGCAGATATGCGCAAGAGGTCTTCTTTGAATTGCTTTTTATCGCTGCGGTCCAGTTTATACAAACCGATCATGGCGTTTTGTATGCCGAGGTCATCAATGGCAAATACATCTTCCCGGCCCAGTGCAAACATCAGTAACATTTCCACCGTCCACCGGCCCACTCCTTTTATTACCACCAGGTACTCGATCACTTCTTCATTGGTCATCTTGCCCAGCTTTTTGGCATCCATACCAAAATCAATTTCAAACTGCGCCACATTCTTTACATAACTCACTTTGGCATTGCTGAGACCGATGGCCCGTAGTTGTTCTGAAGGAGTGGCAATGATTTGCTGGGCGGTCGGTTCCTTGCCGCCGTATAAACCGATGAACCGTTTATAGATCACATCCGCCACTTTGGTGCTCAGCTGCTGGCTCATGATGGAAGCACAGAGATAGATGCAGATATTCTTCCGTTTCTTTAACTGGTGTGGTTCAGCAGTAGCTAACAGTTTACCTAGTTTTTTGTCTTTGGATAAGTGGGCGATGTACTCCATATTTATTTCAAATGAAAAATAAATATAGAGTATTGGGAGTAATTATGTGTCAGGCACATTTAAGCTTCAGCCCATAGTTTAAATTCCGCCACCCGGTCCCGGCTGATGACCATCTCTTCTGCCTGCGGCGCCCCTTTCACCGATAGTTTTAACCGGCTGTTGTAATAAGGCTTCACCTGCTGAATGGCATTGATGTTAACGATAAACCTCCTGTTGAGGCGAAAGAAATATTGCGGGTCCAATTGTTCTTCTAATCTTTCCAGCGTATGATCCACGAGGTAGCGGTTACCTTCCGTATCCACCAGGTGAACGATCTTATTATCCGCCTGGAAAAAAGCGATATTATGGCTGTCAATAAAAAATAAACGCTGCCCTACTTTACCCAGGAACCTTTTTTTATACCGGCTGTGCTGCCACTCGGGCATCAGTTTATTAAAATCAACGGCCGAAAAGGAAACCGATAAGGATCTGAATTTATTGAGGGCTGTACCGAGTGCTTCCAGCGTTACCGGTTTTAAGATATAATCAATGCTGAACATTTTGAAGGCATCCAGTGCATACTGGTCATACGCCGTGGTAAAGATCACCGGCTTATTATAGCTTACCTGTTTGAATATTTCGAAGCTGTGCCCGTCGGATAAATGAATATCGAGTAATAAGAGATCAGGATGCGGACGATGCCGGAGATAGTGCACCGTTTCTTCAATGCTTTCGAGGCAGGCCAGTACTTCCACAGCAGGGTCATACTCTTTCAACAGGGTTTGCAATCGTTCAGCCGCCAGTTGTTCATCTTCAACAATGATCACTTTCATAACTGGATAAGATAGTTGGTTAATTAAGATTCAGCAGGGGAAGGGTTACTTCAAAAACTGCTTCTGTCTGCCTTACAATAACATTCCGGCCGCTGATCAGTTCATACCGCTTCATAATATTTTGCAACCCTATTTTGGTAGAAGGCTCCACCACCTGCCGGGGCTGCAAATTATTCTTCACCACCAGGGTTTGGGCACCATTGGCATGGATATCAATATGTAATGGTTTATTCCTGGAAACTATATTGTGCTTGATCGCATTTTCAATCAGCATTTGCAGGGCCGCCGGCACCACATGCCAGGTTTTATAATGATCAGGAATATTGATGGCCACCGTTAGTCCCTGGTCAAACCGTTTCTGTAATAAAAAAAGATAGGGTTGGATAAATTCCAGTTCCGACCGCAGTTCCACCAGTTCTTTTTCCTGGTTGTTTAAGATATAGCGGTACACCTTGGAGAATTCTTCAATAAAATGATTGGCTTCGGGGTTGTCTTTGATCACCATTCCCGACAACACATTCAGGTTATTGAAGAGGAAATGCGGGTTGATCTGGCTTTTGATCAGCTGCATCTGTGCCTGCGAACTGTTGCGCCGCAGTTCTTCTGCTTCGGCCCATTGCCTCCGGTATTCCCGGAAGAAGAACAGGATAGCATTGAGCAAATGAAAAAACAGGTTGATCAGGCTGGCATAAATAATATTGAGCTTAAGCGGGTTGCTGTTTTCCTGCCAGCTGTACCCATGCAGGATATTACCAACGAGATAGACCACCAGTACAGCGGCTGCAAGGGCTACTACATTCCCGGCAAAAAAGAAAAAAGCCAGGAACCGGATCTTGGTCTTTGCCCCCAGGAATCTTTTTTTGAACCAGGGCTTGATCAACCGGTTCCCTTCCCAGGTAAGAAAAGTGATACCCGTGATCGTCAGCAACGCATAATACCATTCAATATCAATATCGAAATAATGATACACATTGCACAGCGCCGTATTCATAAAGGTGTACAGCGAGAGCAACAGGATAAACAGGTATCTGTAACGGTGACTGAACATAGATCATTCCTTTAAGTAAGTCCCGCCCCGGTAATGGCCGGGACGGGACAAAGGTTTTTCAGAGGGGGTACCTGGTTATATGAATGCTTTTATGGTATTAAAACACGGTCGATGAGATGTACAACACCATTACGGCATACAATGTTCGTAGCGGTGATATTTGATCGGTTGCCGCCGTTACCATTCCCGGTAATTGTTGGGCCACCACCAGTTCCGTTGGTCAGGTTGATCGTGGTATTGCCACCGGCTAACATAGCCAGGTTGCCATTGGCCAGGTCAGAAGAGAAAGCCCTGCCACCTCTTACATGGTACCGCAATACAGCCAGCAAAGTAGCCATAGGGATATCATCAATTTTTGAAAGACTTAAAGCTCCAAGTAATTGTGTGAACGCTGCATTCGTAGGTGCAAACACCGTAAGCGTTGCTGAACTTAACGTACCCGCTAATGATGGATCACCACCGGGGCCGTTGGTAGCTCTCAATACTGCTTTCACTAACGAATCCAACCCGGCAGCAGTTGCTGTTTGTACAATATTACCTGCCGGTGGAGTCAGTACACGGCCAATACGATGGATCACACCATTGGAAGCACTGATATCAGCCTGGGTAACCTGGATACCATTTACAAAAACACCACTGCCGTTTTTAGTTACAAATACAGAATCACCACTGGCGGTAGTTACTTTGGCATTGGGGCCGGCGGGCACATCGGCTGCCACCACTTTAGCACCCAGTGTATGATAAAGAAGAATATTGGATACCTGTGCCGGTGTTAATGCATTCAATGCGGCCTGGTCAATGCCTACTGCTGCAAAAGCGGCATTATCGGGAGCAAACACCGTGAAAGGGCCTGCGCCACTCAGTGTGCCTTGTAAATTAGCTTTCAACACGGCTGCTTCCAGTGTACTGAAATCGCCACTGGCCACCACCACCCCGGTGATCGTATTATCAACTGGAGGATCATCGTCCTTATCACAACTGGTAAAGACAACCGGTATACTTAAGGCCAGCATGAGACCTGTTTGACGGAAAAAATTTTTGAGTTCCATAGTTAAATTGTTTTGTTTAAGTAAATGACAACTAACAGGAACAGATAATGCCGTTACAGGAGTGAATCGTTGTGCCGGTGGAGTGAACCGTAGTTAGTAAAGGATGAGTTTGTTTAAGTTTTTTTCCGGGGCAATAAAAAACCCGGCGCTTTCGCACCGGGTTGAAGAAAAATATGAATGCTGTTACTCCGCGTTCCAGCTCATCTCTCCACCTTTCTCATCTTTTAAGGTGATGCCGAGTGCGGCCAGCTGGTTCCGTATTTTATCCGAGGTCGCAAAATCCTTTTTCCCTTTTGCTTCTTTGCGGATATCGATCAGCAATTGCATCACTCCCTGCAGTTTGCTGTTGTCGGCTTCGGTTACTCCTTTCAAACCAAATATATCTTCCAGCCAGGTTTTGAAAGATGATTGCAAGAGTTGAAAAGTTTCTTTCGTTAAGGCACCCACCGGGATAATCTTATCTTTCACCGAATTGATCACCGGCACGATCTCAAACATATTCGCCAGCACTTTCGCCGTACTGAAATCATCATTCATGAATTCAGGAAATTCAGCGACCAGTTTTTTTACCTTCTCTTCCAGTTCTGCATCCGGTCCTTCTTTCCCGGGTTCATAACTCATAGCCTGCAACTTTTCATACGCATCCCATAAACGCTTCAATCCTTTTTCTGCTGCCATCAATGCTTCATTACTGAAATCAAGCGTACTGCGGTAATGTGTTTGCAGGATGAAAAAGCGGATCGTCATCGGGTGAAAGGCTTTTTCCAGGATCGGGTGGTTGCCGCTGAACAGTTCTGTTAGTTTGATCACATTGTTATAACTCTTGCCCATCTTGCGGCCGTTAATGGTGATCATGTTGTTATGGATCCAGTAACGAACCGGCGCTGTATGATTGCAGATAGTACTCTGTGCGATCTCACTTTCATGGTGCGGGAACAACAGGTCCATGCCACCCCCATGAATATCAAACTGTGCACCGAGGTATTTGGTGGCCATTGCCGAGCACTCAATATGCCAGCCGGGAAAACCCACACCCCAGGGGCTTTGCCAGCGCATGATATGTTCCGGTGCCGCACTTTTCCATAAGGCAAAATCAGCCCGGTCCTTTTTTTCTTCCTGGCCTTCCAGTTCACGGGTCGTTTCCAGCAAGTCATCGATCACCCGGCCACTGAGTTTACCGTAATCATGCTTGGCAGCATATTTCTTTACATCAAAATAAACAGAGCCGTTCACTTCATAGGCAAATCCTGCTTCAATGATTTGTTTGATCATTTCGATCTGCTCCACGATATGACCCGTAGCCGTGGGTTCAATAGACGGCGGAACCGTATTGAATTGCTCCATGGCCCAATGAAAGAGGTTGGTGTATTTCTGCACCAGTTCCATCGGTTCCAACTTTTCCAATACTGCTTTTTTCGAGATCTTATCTTCCGCTTCTCTTCCTTCTTCTTCAAAATGCCCGGCATCGGTAATATTGCGTACATACCGGACCTTATAACCGAGATATTGCAAATACCGGTAAACCACATCAAAAGTTATATATGGCCTTGCATGCCCAAGATGACTTTCACCACTCACCGTAGGTCCGCACACATACATGCCCACATGACCGGGAGTGATGGATGTAAAAACCTCTTTTTGCCTGCTGTATGAATTATAGACTTTTAAATCGCTCATATCCTTTATTTTTTCAGCTACAGGAGTACTATCCTTCGCTGGTCAGCTTATTGAAAATTGTAATTAGTTAATCAAACTGCCGGAATGCGGCAAAAGTAGCAATTATGCTGTCAACAGGGGACAACAGCAACAACAACGGTTATGGGAGAGGAAGTTGTTCATTTGTTCAAAGATAGCTGATCCGGTTTATTTTTTCAATTCCAGGTCGGCCACCAGCATATAATGGTCAGAATAGCGTTTCACCACCCGGTTGAATTGTCGGACTTTGAAGTTTTTATCTGCAAAAATATAATCGATCCGCAGGGTGGGTGACAGTGAAGAAAAAGTGCGGCCAATACCAAAACCCTTTTTCAAAAAAGCGTCCTGCATGGCCCCCCGGACCGTAAAATAAGTGTATGAATTGGGTACATCATTCAGGTCGCCGCAAAAAATCACGGGGTTGGGACTGTCATCGATCACCTGGTCAATCAGGTCAGCCTGGATGCTGCGATGGCTAACTCCCCGTTTCACTTTAGAAAAGATCGTTTTGGAATTGGTCAGTAAGCTGTCATCCACTTCCTTAATTTCACTAATACGGCGGTAATCATCTTTCTTAAACTGCAGTGATTGCAGGTGTGTAGTATACACCCTGAACGTATCATCATTCGCTTTGATATCAGCATGGATCAGTACATCCGGCAACGTAGGTCGTGGATAACGGATCACACCGGTATCAATGATGGGGAACCGGGAGAAAATAACGGAGCTGTAATATTGTTTATCGCCATCCTCATCAAACATGAAAAAATAATAAGGATACCCCAATTCCTTCTGCACATACTCAATGTTGTGATAATAATCGGAAAGCCCGGAGCTTTGGAATTCCTGCAGGCACAAAATATCAGCGTCCTGTTGTTTCAGCAGGTCCATCATCTTCAGTCTTGTCTGGCTGCCTTTATTATTATTGATCTTTATTTCAATGAATCTTGCCACGTTCCAGGTAACGATGCGGATATGACCCGGTTCTTTTTTATAATTAAAAGCGCCGGGGTTATTAAATGCAAAAAATACACTGATGCTTTTTAGTCCAATGATGAGGGCAACGAGTGAGATCAGCGAAAGCCTGGGCTTGATGATCAGCCAGGTGATCAAATACCCCAGCACAATGATCAGTAAGAAAGGAAATGCTAACCCGAGAATAGAAATGAACCACCATTTTTGTGGGTTCAGGTAGGGAGCCAGGCAGGCCAACAGGAAGAAGAAGACGACCGCAATGTTCGTGTAAATAAAAAAGCGCTTCGTAAAAAGTCTGAACTTGGAGGCCATTGCCGCAATTTACAAATCTTTCAGGGCATCCTTACCAAAGGTCTTCTTCACTGGCCCTTTTCAGCAGGTCTTTTTCTTCATCGGTGAGAAAGTGATAGCCCTTGTGATTGATCTTATCCAGGATATCATCAATACGTTCCTGGGTGATATTAGGAGTTTTCTTATACGGATGCGTGGCGGATTTATAGAACAATTCATCTTTGATACTCTTTCCTTTCCTCGGCTTATCGGGATTAAAAAGATTATTCACCCAGTCAAAGAAATTATTCATCCAGTCGCTCCAGTCATACCCGCGGCGCACCATCATCATAAATAAGAAACCGGTAAATGCGCCTGCCAGGTGCGGTACATACCCTTCAATATGGTACGTTGGTACCGTTGCCACGGCCACGATCATATAGAAAGCGGTCAGTATCCACAACGGGATACCTCCATTGAGCATCGGGAAAAGGCGGTATCCCGGAGAGACCATGGTGGTAGCAATTGCCAGCGCCGTAACACCAGCTGCGGCACCAAAATTCACTGCATTGGGCAACTGCCCTTGTAAAGATGGAATAAGATTAAATGCAGCGATGAATGCAATGACACCCGCCAAACCTCCATAGAGAAAAACAGGAATGATCTTACGGTTGCCCGTCAGGTCCTGCATGATATAACCAAAGGTCCATAACCAAAGCATGTTAGCAAGAATAGGCCAGACAGTGGTATGCACAAACATACTGGTCAGGATGGTCCAGGGTCTTGACGCTAACTGGTTCAGGTCGGCAGGTACCACGAACCATTTCAGGATCTTTTCAAAAAATAACTGGGTGTACTTATTATCTTCTTTATAAAGAAAATAAAAAACCGTTTGAATAAAGAACAGGATCACAAACACCACGAGGTGAATAACGAGCAGCTTGGTGAGGGCATTATTACTTTGCCCCAGGGAAATGCGTTGTTGGTATTCTTTTTCGGTATAGGCCATGGCTCACTTTATCAGGCTGTAAATGTAGGCTAAGAGCTCAAAAGAGTATAAAGAGTTTAAAGAGAAATCTTGTTAATGGATCATTACTACTGCGCTGGCCAATTATAAAACACCCGATACCAGCAGCTCTCTTTACCTCCTTCCGTCTTTCACCTCTTAGCTTAGTATAACGTTCTCCGGTTGGTTTTGTTCCAGATCAAACAGATAATAAAACCGGTCAAAGCACCGCCGAGGTGGGCAAAATGGGCCACCTTATCTCCCACAGAAGGATTAATACCCCCGAATAGATCAATAGCCACATATACAAGGACCAGCCATTTGGCTTTGACGGGTATGGGTATCGGAATGATCATCACCTCGGTATTGGGAAACAGGTAGGCAAAGGCCACAAAAATACCCATCACCGCACCGGAGGCACCTACGGCATAAGAAAAACCACCCATCAGGTATTGCATAATAAGATGTGCTGCTGCTGCACCCACACCACAGGCTAAATAGAAGAAAAGAAAGCGTTTGGGTCCCCATACATTTTCCAGTATCCGGCCAAACATGAACAGGCCGAACATATTAAAAAGAATATGAAAGAACATGATTTGCCCGCCGGGTCCGTAAGAGGCGTGTGCAAACATGTGGGTGGCGACCTGGTAAGGCTCAAAAAAAGGGGAGCCTATCGGCCACAAACCCAGCTTCATGGTTAATCCAAACTCCTTATCGTAAAACAACTGGGCCAACCAGACGATCACATTAATGATGATCAGGTTTTTAACGATAGGAGGAAAACCACTGGGCCGGGTAAATCGAAAATTACTCATTCTTCAAATTTAGTAGTTATTCACTTGCAGGAAAGGTTTGTACAGAGGTTTAACCATTCTTCAACTTCAGCTGCACCACGTTCTCAATGTGTAAGGTATGTGGGAACATATCCACTGGCTGAATTTTAGTGACCGCATATTTTTCATCCAGCAAAGCAAGATCCCTGGCCTGCGTGGCCGGGTTGCAGCTTACATATACCACCACGGGTGCTGCGATCTCCAGTATCTTCCTGACTAATTTTTCATGCATACCGGCTCTCGGCGGGTCGGTGATGATGACATCGGGTTTGCCATGCAGGGCAAAAAAATCATCATTACAGATATCAATCACATCACCTGCATAGAATTCCGCCTCCTTAAGATTGTTCAGTGCTGCATTTTCCCTGGCATCATCAATGGCAGCCGCTATCATTTCCACACCTATGATTTTCTTCGCTTTTTCACTTACAAAAATGCCGATGCTGCCCGTGCCGCAATAGAGATCATAGACAATTTCATTTCCTGTCAGTTCTGCAAATTCTCTTGTTACCTGGTACAACCGTTCTCCCTGTTGGGTATTGGTCTGGAAAAAAGATTTGGGCCCAATCTTGAACTGGAACTCTTCTAACTTCTCGATCACATATCCCTTTCCATGATAAGCTATCGGTGACAGGTCGTGCAGGCTGTCATTCATTTTGATATTGATCGTATAAAGCAGTGTGGTGATCACCGGAAATTTTTCCAGCAAATGATCCAGTAAAGCTTTGATCTTTTCTTCATCATTTTCTCCAAATACGATATTTACCATCAGCTCACCTGTTTCACACAACCGTACCTGCATGGTCCTTAACAAACCAACATGGTTTCTTATATCATAGAAACTATAGTCATGCTGTCTTGCAAATTCTTTGATCGCCAGCCGGATCGCATTGGTGGGTTCGGCTTGTAAATAGCAAGTTGTTATATCCACGATCTTATCAAACATGCCGCGGGCATGAAAACCGGCCACATTCTGTTCGTTATTGACGGCAGGATCGTTCAATTCTTCTTTTTGCAGGTAGCGTTTGTTGCCAAACGTGTATTCAATCTTGTTGCGGTACTGTTGGGTGGCCACGGCACCCATGATCGACAGCATCTCCGGCAACGCCACTTTGCCGATCCGCTGCAGGTTATCCCTTACCTGCTTTTGTTTGAACTCTAACTGTTTTTCATAGGGCAGCATCTGCCACTGGCAGCCACCACAGACCCCGAAATGTGAACAGAAAGGCTGCACCCGGTCTTTGGAATAGGAGTGAAACCGAAGCGGCCATCCTTCGGCCCAGTCCTTTTTGTTCTTGCCCAGCTGCACATCCACCACATCCCCCGGCACCACCCGTTCAATAAAGATCACTTTACCATCCACCCGGGCCAGGCTCTTGCCTTCGGCAGCATAGTCCTCCACCAGGACCTTGTCCAGTACAATATTCTTTTTCTTTTTTCTCACGGCGCAAAACTAAGCCCATCACCTGAAAGGCAGCCAAAATGCAGGATTTCTTTTGGTTTATTACGCAACTGTTTCCGGGCCAGCCGCCTCTTTAAACCACTTATCCTTTTAACCCATTTTAAATATCTTTACGACTTATTCTGACTCATGAAAAAATGGAGCATCATAGCGGGCCTTTTACTCAGTATTCCGGCCTTTGCACAAACGGGTTACGAGATCAAAGTAACTTTCAAACCCTTTAAGAACCAGTTCATCTACCTGGGTCATTATGCCGGGAAGACATTGCCTATCGTTGACTCGGTAAAACTGGATGCGAACTGCACCGGTACTTTTAAAGGAAAGAAAGTACTCCCCGGCGGTATTTACCTGGTGGGCTATCCCAACAAACAAGGGTTTTTTGAAATACTGCTGGACAAACAACAAAAGTTCAGCATTGTCGCCGATACAGCTACGCTGAAGAAAGGAATCCAGTTCCAGAACAACCCGGACAATACCATCTTCAACGGTTACCAGCTCTACATGACCGAAAAGGGAAAAGAGATCAACAACCTCCGGCAACAACTGGTTGCGGCCACAACGGCAACCGATTCGGCAGCTATCAATGCAAAACTGCTGAAGACAGACAGCAGCGTTAAAGCTTACCGGGAAAATATTATTAAAAAAAATCCC
>JAEUVP010000251.1 GCA_016786805.1 Chitinophagaceae bacterium
TGTGATCTCCTATTCTTATATCCCCCAGTTCTCAGAATTTCATATGATGAAACCGGTGCAGGTTAATAAACAGAAGAAAAAGAATTTATGCGGTTATGTGATGCTGTTCAAAAAAGCAGCTCCTTCTAATGCAGATACAATTCCACATCCATAAAAAAGGAACCGGAAACAAACTAATATAAAAATATCCCGTCGTTTGACGGGATATTTTTTGCTGTTACTAAGTAGAAATAATTTACTGTTATCTTACTGTGCCAATGATATTCTTACCTGCACACCACCTCTTGTGTTGGTGATCGGGAAAGCATTACTGATCTTCGGTATATTCCGGTTCTGCTCGAAGTATAGTTTCAGGCTCACCCGCTTGTTCAGTATATAATCAATGGAAGGAGCGATACGGATCACTTTCTGTCCTGCTGTACCAAAGGATGTACCCTGGTCCAGTTTACTATTTGCTGTGGCATCATCCCGCAAACTAAAGTCCATCCGGAACGTAACATCATTATCTAATTTCATCTTACCGATCTTCTTAATGATGGGCATGCCTTTCTTTCTCCAGTTGAAACCAAAAGTTACTTCTGTGGAACGGCTTTCTGACAATTGGTAATCGATCAGGCTCAAACTAAGCTGCCTGCTTTTCTTTAATTCGAACCGGGTAGTCAGTTGATTGGTAAATGTCACATCTATCTCAATCAGCGGATCAAAAGCTTCCTGTATCGTAATATTCGGAACTAAGAAATAAGGGATATAGTTACCGGTAAGCGGATCTTTGAACTGGGGGAAACTCACCCGGTTTGGATCAAGGAACAATAAGGCCGTATTGAAGCTGTTCATGCTGAGTGTACTGCGGTAGCCATGCCGTATAGTGAAATTGGAAAAGATCTTATTTAATCCTGCTATCCTGGACAAACCGGTATAAGTTATATTCCAATTCGGTTTTGGAATGATGCCGGCGAATGGGTTGGAACGGATATTTGGGTTCGAATTCTTTGTCAGCTTAATACTGTTCGGATCTTTACCGGTATAAGCAGCGAGGAACGCCGGTATCACCACATCCTGGGCATAGCGACCATAACCCTGGAAGAAGCCCGGATCATTCGGATCGGCTGCCGCACCATAAGGATTCAGGCCTGCTAATTTTCCTGCCAGTACGGAACGGTATCCTTCAAATTTCTTGAACGTCTCCGATACTTCGTTCGGGTTAAATTTATTGAACAGTGTTTTATACGAGATATAGCTCACACTGAAACTTCCCATCGCATAAGGATTCAGTCTCGCCAACCCTGCGGTACCTGTCGTGTCTTTATATAACTCAGAATAGTTCTTATCAAATGTTTTATCGAGGCTCAGGTCAATATTAAAATCACGGAACGGACTTACCTGTGCTGTGATATTCAACCGCTGGTTATAGCGTTGCTGTATCATAGCCGATACCAGGTCGCTCCGGGAGAACAAACCTTTCGCCCCAAAATTATTGATCCAGTTGGTATCCGGCTGGTAACCGAAAATGAAATCAAAACCAGGCTGGCCACTTTTCAGGTTAGAACCAAAGACCTGTGTGCTGTCCATATAACCGGGTAAGGTGGTTCCAAAATCTTCGGTGTATTGGATACCTACTCTTTTTAATGCAGTTACCAACCCTCCAATTGTTTTCACAGCACCACCCAATTCCATCGGCATATTCCGGGTCTGTTGTTTCAGCCTTCTTCTTTCTTCCCGCATTCTTTTACGGTCAGCCTTTATGGCTTTCTTTCTTTCTTTGGGCGACATCTTGGCCAGTACAGAATCAACCAGGAAACTCTTGATCACATTGATCGGTTTCATTTGTGCCGGGTTATTGCTCTTGCCGGTACTATCCTTTCCGTTCTTCTTACCAGATGGATTACTATTCGGGCTGTTGATGGACCGAAGCAATCTTGATTTATTATATAACTGTTCAAAGTTGAATTCCCCGTTAATTGTTTTGGTCTGTGTATTCGACAAGGTATTACCCAACTCTCTTGCCAGCAGGGATGCCGCCAGCCAGTTATACTTGGTATTATAGGAAGCCCTCATCGTTGTCCAGTCCAGTAAAGGAAACTTCTGCGTAGGCACATTGTAGGTCACTGTCACATCCTGCTGGTACTGTGTATTTCTACCCCCCTTGAATAAATTCTTACGAACAGAGTCCTTTTTCTCTTTGGTATCAATACGTCCAAAAGGTTCATCTATCCTGGCATTATTGGTTGCATTGAAGTCAATGGAGATAGAACGGGTGAGGTTCCATTGCATGATATAATAGCGGTCGAAGGTGAAATACTTGTCGTAGGTCTCAGGAATTTTATAGCTACCACCTCCCACATTTCTCGGGCGGATCGCACCAAACTGCCGGAACACATCGGCCCGGAAAGAAAGCTGCGATGGCGCATAGTTGAAATTGAATTCCTTGATCAGTGTCAGCCATTTTGATTTTGATTTGATCAGCTTTTTAAATGGCTCCACGAACCGTGGCTGCGGTGCATAATTATAACCGATAGCACCCCGGGTGCGCCGCAACAGGTCATTTTCGATTAAGGGATTATGCCGTTTGGTTTCGATATACGAATAGTTGAAATCAAAATTGCTCACACTCCAGATCTTCGGCCGCTTGCCATCTGTTTTTATTTTTTTGGCATTGGTCAGGTTCACCGTTTTGATGGTGGTTACATCCTGTGCATTGCTTCGGATAGAATCCTTATCCTTTGGCGCAGCATCTTTTAATTTATCCTCCAGTTTAATATCAAGATCATAAGGGTCATATTCCGGTGTGCTGGATGTTTGACTGATGCCTGCATAAACAGGAAGTTGTATGCCCAGTTTCTTCGGTAATAATTTACCGGCATCGATATTGGCAGACAGATCAAACGTGTATATATCTTCCCGGCTTCTTTCATTCACTCGTTGTTCTAATGTACCAAAGCCGCGGCTTTTAGCTGTACCAGCTAATGTTATCGCACCCAGATCAGCCAGCCGAAGGTCCACCCGTCCTAATGCGGCCCAGCCTCCTTCTTCATCAAGGTTAGAAAAACGCAGCTCATTGAACCATACTTCGGCACAAACAGGCCGGTTACCAGAATTCTCCACGGCCAGCAACATACCTCTTACTTCACCAAGGTTGGGGTTACCGATCACCGCATATTTTCTTCCATCCGCTAATGTTTCACTATAATATTGTGATGGTGAAAAACCTGACCTGTTTCTCCGGCTCTTCAACCGGGTCAGTTCTTCAAGATCGAAATCAAGATTATTGGCTTCCGGCCAGATCAATAAACTGTCTCTTGCTCCCCATTCTGTTTTTTTCAGCGGCACTCTTACTTCATAATAATTACCGGCAAAATCATTACCAATACGGATCACACCGGTCAGTTCATTATCCTGCACCGCATCCGGATCATTCGATGCTTCTGCATGGATAAACATTTTCAGTTTTGAATACTGGCGCATATCCAGGTTCATGGTCTTGAACACACCGCGGGCTTCTTTGGAAGGAAGATTACACAACTGCACACTGAGTGATTGCTCATTGAGGAACAATTGCACATTGTTATTGCTGTATTGCTGCTGTCTTTCAATACCGGGAGGAATCACATACGGAATAGGTTGTCTTGTATCGTTCTCCTCGATATTCACCGCCAATGTATTAACAGTTACAGGATCTGTACCCGGCAGGTTCAGGTAATTACCTGATGTATCAATTTCATATTTGAATTTACGCCACTGGTTGCGGATGAGCTCCAGTTTACCAAAACGCATGACTACGGAATCATCAAAACCGGTCACGAACATCCGTATGAAACGGATGGATTTGAAATCGGGAATATTACCCACTTTCACCTGGTATTGAGAAACAGGAATACGGAAGAGATACCAGGTTTCATTACGACTCGATCCATCCGCCAGGCTAACCGGTACAATGCGTTTATCAGTGATAAAGTTGGTGCCCGTCGTCATATTGGGCTGGATATCCACTTTATACTGGAAATATTCTTCCACCTCATTCAATGTATTATCCCGGTTCAATTCTTCTGCATCGGGGTATTGCGTGAATGCATTTATAAACTGGCTGCTGTTATTCGACACCGGTGAATTACCATGCGGGTTATTAATGTTCTTATAACGGCCGAGTATGCCGGTGCCAGATGCATCAAAACTTTCATCCCGGTAAGGTTTGAAATTATCGGCGGAAGGATCTGTATTCGCATTCTGGTAAGCGATGGAGCCGGTTCCAAAATTCGCCTGCAGGTTGTTCAGGTAATTCAAGAATTTGGTTTTCTCCTCATCATCGGTCAATCCATCAAAACCTACATCCTGGAATTGACGGTCTTCCGGGTTATTACTGAAAGCATTGGTAACCTGCAAAGGATTAGAAGGCACTTTACCCCAGGTGGTATTATTATCTACCGGGGATGGAATCGTGGGTGTAGGTAACCCATTTTCATAAAAGCGCTTCCCGTCTTTAAGAATATCTTCTGAAATATTACCGAGGTTGAAATATAAACGACCGGTATTGCTTGGGTTGGCCGTATTCGTTATAAACGGATCCTGTAACCAGAATTCGATATACTCAATATTACCGGTTTCAAAATCGATCTGGTCAATATTACGCATCAGGCCACCCCATGAACCTCTCGGGTTGGTGAGCTGACCCTGTGCATTGAATCTTGTATTCCGGCTTTCAAAATTATAAGGCCCTTTATCTTTTGGATAAAAAGCAAGGTCAAACGTAGTCAGCAATCCCTGGCCAAAATCCAAACTTCTTTTGGGAAAAATTTCCTGCTGCAATACCTGTCTTGTTTCCGGTTTTGACAATTCGGCGAGGTTGTTCCGCAACGGGTTGCTGGAGTTTCTTTTTTCCTGCAATACCGGTTCAATATTGTACCAGGCCAGTTTTGCCCTGTTAAAACCACTTCCTGAATCATTTGATAAAGCAGATTCAGGAAACAAAGGAGCAGAGCCATTGTCATTATTATTGCCCTGTGGTATAGAAGCCAGTGCCCAGTTGATCAGCGGGAACCGGAGATCAATAGCAGCACGGGTGCCTTCAAAGTCATCAATATAAGAAAGGCCACCTTTGTCATTCTTATTCGCATTGATCTGCTTGGGGTGACCCGGTTTCAGGAAAGCCCCTTCTGCATAAGCAGTAATAGAAGACATGGCTTTCGTAGAATAGAATGGCAATTTATCCAGCCATTTCGTTAAGCGGGGTATATCACTTTTGTAATCCACATCCATTCCATACATGGTATTGCGGACAGGATCTTCACCATACGATTGTTTGAGGAAGAAAGGTCTTTCACCCAGTTTGGCAATTGTACCACCGATGGTCAGTTTTTTACTGGCCAGGTAATCCAGCCGCAGACCCATATAATTCTTTTGCTGCAACCCAAAAGCTGCCTGGTTCTCAAACTGGATATTCACTGGTACGCCGGATGCAATGATGGCCTGGTTCACCACTCTCAATGTTCCGAGGTCATAATTGATCTCGTAATCCACGTTCTCCTGTAAGGTTTGTCCGCCGGCCGTAACTGTTACAGATCCTCTTGGAATATTATAGCCCAACTGGTAATCACCATTAGCACCGCTTGTTTTGGAGCGGCCACTTATTTTGAAACGATTCAGGTTGGCAAAGGTTTGTGCAATGGCTTTGATGGTGTCATACAAGGGATAGAAAAGATAACGATCCCGTTGGGCTTGCGTGCCATACACATAATCCAGATCATGACCGAAAGGTTCCAGTACCGGGAATATGATCCGGCTCTGTGAAGATATTACCGTGAACCCTTCCACAAAGTCAAACTTACCATCCGGCTGCGGGTCGTTCTGGTTATTCAGCCGGTCAAGGTTCAGCTGAGTGATCAACGGCTGGTATTGAAAATTGGTCAGCACATCAGCAGTCGGTAAATACCTTTTTTCGCCCAGGCTTGGCTCTTCGTATAATACATCTAATGTAAAGTCCTGCCTTTCCAACTGACCGTAACCCACTGAATAAACGTTCTTCATCATAAGGTCCCAGATCGGGAGATTGGTCCGCTGTGATGTTGCTTTTAATAGTTTCAGGAACAAAACCCGTTGTGAAGTACCTGTGGTATCCGGCGGCACATCCTGGGAGAATTCTCCCACCTGGTACACACGGCCTCTGAATGTATATTGAAACGCCACACCCAGCACTTCATCAGGTTGCAAGGGCTGGTTCAACGAAACGAAACCTATTCTCGGGTTATAATAATAATCAGTTGCTAATAATTTGCGGGCAAATGTTTTTTCAAAATCCTGTACCGGTTGCAGGTTAAAACCTCCTCCTGTCAAAATACTTTGCACCTGTGAAGAATTACGGGCATTGGGATTTGCCAGTATCGACGGATAAAGATTGTTAGCATTGTTGAATGGTTTTACATCAGTATTACCATTGGCCCAGGGACCGAAAGGAGTTGTTTCGCCCAGGTCCATCAATGCCACAACATCTCTTGTATCAGTAGTGCTTCCATTCCGGTTCGTTACCCATACTTCCATTTTTAAGATCTGGATCTCGGAATTAACGATCGGCAATTGTTGCATCGCCGTATTGAAATTACTCCTGAAGTATTGTGATAACAGGAAGTGGCGGTTCTCATCGTACTCATCTGCTTTCAGGGTAAAACTTTGTGACGCTGAACCACCCTGTAATCCTAACGACTGGCGTTGCGACCGTTGGTTGGCCAAAACACCAGTAACGAATAGTTTACCAAATTGTAATTGTGTTTTTACCCCGAACAGGGATTGGGCACCAGGGATCAATGTACTCTTGGTGGTAAAGTTGACCACCCCCGCCTGGAACTGGCGCAGGATCTCATCGCCTTTGGCCTGGTAATCCAGTTTGATCTGGTTCTCAAAATCAAAATTGGCTAATGTATTATAATTGATCGGCAGTTTCAGTTTATCACCGATATTGGCATCCATCTGCAACTGCGAATTCATGTTAAAATCAAACATGCCGTTATTCCTCGACCGCTCCGGCAACGTAGGATTTTTGATCACCTGCCCGCTATAGCCTGCGAGGATATCTACATATCCAGAGGGGCGAATATCAATCTTACCGTTACCAACAATCCGGTTGAACCAATCGCCTGATACTTTGAAGACAGGCCTTGTCATCCGGCGGTTCATATTCGCCAGCAGGTTAGCCCTCTTTTTAAAATAATCTTCCTCGTCTTTTTTGCCCTGCATGCGGACAAATTCTTCCATGGTGAAGGAAGTGGGTGTACGATAATACTGGTTCCCTATCTTTTCAACAATATAATACTGCTTGGTAGCAGGATCGTACTCCACTGTTTTTTTCAGGTACGAAGTATCTCTCAGATCAAGGGTATTGCGGTTGGGATACGTATAAGGATCGCCTCTTCTGTCTTTGATCGGGAATTTGAGTGAATCGCCGGGCTGTTGCTGCTGGTTAATTTGGAAATAACGGGCACTTGCCTCCTCAGAAAAGGCAAACAACATGGCTATAGATACCAATGTACGGAAGATATGAGCAGTCTTAAGGTTCAATGTCTCTTAATCAATTAGTTTCCAGAAATATTCATTGGATATCAGATGGTACGAAGTGCTTTCTTGATCAGCTCCTCAACGGAAAGATGGGGATCTGCGGTCAGCGTCTTTTGAACAGCCAGTTCAGCAGCTTGCCTGCTGATGCCCAATGCCGTCAGAGCATTTAACGCATCTGTATGCAAAGTATTGTTTTTCATGGGTGAAATATTTGATTCTACAGGCTGTTTGGCCAGCTTATCCCGCAGCTCTACCACCATCCGTTCTGCTGTTTTTTTACCAATGCCTTTAATGCCTTCAAGGGTCTTTGTATCACCCAAAACAATGGCCCGGGCCAGCTCGTCAGGTTTCATATACGACAGCATCACCCTCGCAGTTGAAGCACCAATACCCGACACAGCAATCAGCTGCTGGAACATCTCTTTTTCTGCCATGTCAAAAAAACCATACAGGATATGGGCATCTTCCCGGATCAGCAGGCTGGTATGAAGTATTCCTTTTTCCAGCCCCTGTATTTTTGAGTAGGTATTCAGGCTGATCTGTACTTCATACCCTACCCCCTGCACCTCCACATGGACAACAGCGGGGCTTTTATGCACAAAATCACCTTTCAGGTAAGCTATCATGGCTGCGAAAATAAGGAATTGGGTATTGGTAATCAGTAACAGGGACAAGGTTTCCTCAATTCCATCCTACCGCTTACCTTTGAGCACTTTTACTGGTAAAATTCAATCCCGCAATGAGTAAAAAAATATCAGCCGCTATCACTGCAGTTGGCGGCTATGTTCCCGAAGACAAGCTGACGAACTTCGACCTGGAAAAAATGGTGGAGACCAATGACGAATGGATCCGCACCCGGACCGGTATCTCTGAAAGAAGGATACTGAAGGGGGAAGGAAAAGCCACCTCTGACATGGTGGTCCCTGCCGTGAGACAACTTTGTGAGAAAAGAGGTATCAGCCCTGAAGAGATCGATTGCCTGATCGTCGGTACGGTTACGCCGGATATGGTCTTCCCTTCCACCGCTAATATTGCCTGTGATAAACTGGGTGCTAAAAATGCCTGGGGTTTTGATGTGTCCGCTGCCTGTTCGGGGTTTTTATATTCGCTAACGCAGGGTGCTGCCCTGATTGAAAGCGGTCGTTACAAAAAAGTAGTGGTTTGTGGTGCGGATAAAATGAGTGCTATTGTTGATTATACCGACAGGGCTACTTGTATCATTTTTGGCGATGGTGCCGGTGCTGTTTTATTAGAACCCAATGAAGATGGTTATGGAATACAGGACAGCATCCTGAGAAGTGATGGCAGCGGCAGTAATTACCTGCATATGAAAGCCGGTGGCTCTTTAAAACCTGCGAGTATAGAAACCGTAATGGCCCGGGAGCATTTTGCCTACCAGGAAGGCCAAGCCGTTTTCAAGTTTGCCGTAAAAGGAATGGCGGATGTAAGTGCTGAATTATTAGAAAGAAATAACCTGGCAGGGGATGATATTGCCTGGCTGGTGCCTCACCAGGCTAACCTTCGTATTATTGATGCCACCGCCAGCCGAATGGGACTGGACAAAGAAAAAGTAATGATCAATATTGAGAAATATGGTAACACCACGGCCGGTACCATACCTCTTTGTTTGTGGGAATGGGAAAGCAGGTTGAACAAAGGCGACAATATTGTGCTGGCTGCATTTGGCGGCGGGTTTACCTGGGGTGCTACGCTGGTGAAATGGGCTTACA
>JAEUVP010000554.1 GCA_016786805.1 Chitinophagaceae bacterium
AGTATTTAAAGCCCAGCCCGGAATACGGATCAATAATTTAAAACTATTGGCTTTTGCTGTTTGAATGGTAAACCGGAGGTCGCCTTCCCAGGGATAATTATTTTGTTGCACCACTTGTACCGGCTTATTATTTATGATGAGGTTAGCTGTACTGCTGATAAAGAGATTAACATACAGATCGCTTTCCTTTTGTGCATACATATAGCCAGGCACAGCAGGAATAAAACGACAGATATTCGTGGGGCAGCAACTACACTGGAACCACCCGGATCTTTCTCTTTCAATATCATTATGCGAAAACCCATTCCGCACTTCCATGGCATTGGTGTAAAAAAAGGATTTCCCATCCAGTCCAACACCGGAGATCAAACCATTGTATAATGTTCTTTCCAGCACATCCATGTACTTACTATCTCCATGCAGCAAAAACATACGATGATTCCAGTAAACATTGGCGATAGCAGCACAGGTTTCATTATACGCCGTATTATTCGGCAATTCATAGTTAGCCCCGAAACGTTCTCCATCACCCCGGGCTCCAATACCGCCCTGTATATAGAGTTTCTTCGCTACTACATTCTCCCAAATCTTATCAATAGCTTTTGTCAGGCTGTCATCACCAGTCAATGCCGCTACATCTGCCACGGCGGAATATAAATAACCTGCCCGTACAGCATGTCCTACAGCTTCATCCTGCTGCACCACCGGCTTATGATCCTGCCAGTAAGATCCGTTCTTCCACGAATCCGTACTCTTCGGATCGTAACCATTGTACTGACCCCGTGCATAAATAAAAAACTTAGCTGTATTTAAATATTCCTGTTTGCCCGTGATACGAAATAATTTCACCAGCCCCATTTCTACGATCTCATGACCGGGTGCCACTGATCTTTTCCCGGGTCCGAATACACTGCAAACCAGGTCAGCATTTTTTATAGCAATATCCAGGAAGTTTCTCTTTTTTGTTGCCAGGTAATGTGCCACCGCAGCTTCATACATATGACCAGCATTATACAGTTCATGACTTAACTCTCTTTCTTTTTCCCAGCGTTCCTTTCCTACCCAACTACCCACATTTACCGGGTCAATTGTCCGGGCCGTATATAAATAACCATCCGGTTCCTGTGCATTCCGGATGATCACTATTAAAGAATCCACGTAAGCATCCAGTTTTTTATCGGGATGAGTGGCTAAGGAGAATGCTGCACCCTCAATCGTTTTATAAATATCTGTATCATCAAAGGGATATACTGTGCAGAACTTGCCTTTTTTTTCGGCAGCCATCAAAAAATTCTTTACACGACCGGTATTCTCACAACGTTCAAAAGAGGCGGGAATAGTGGTGATCCGGTTGATTTCAATTCTTGGCAGCCAAAAATTATCAGTAAGGTGTACCTGTGTGAAATTGATATCTTTTATGGAATAATCCTTTTGCTGTGCAGCTGCTGTGCAAGCAACAAACATGCTGATGAAGAAAAAATTTTTTTTCATGCTGCTTGTTTTAATATTTATTGAGCCGAAAATTTATAAACTGTCGTATGCCGGTAGGTCTCCCCTGGTTTCAAAATTGTAGCAGGGAATGATGGCTGGTTGGGGCTATCCGGGAAATGTTGCGTCTCCAGGCATAATGCTCCATACTTCACATATTTTGTTCCCGCCTTCGTATTCGTTAAGGTCCCGTCCAGGAAATTACCGGAATAGAATTGCAGACCAGGTTCTGTTGTCCATACTTCCATTACCCTTCCACTTACTGTATCGCTTAATTGTGCCACCAGTTCAAGACCGTTGCCAGTTCTGTCCAATACCCAGTTATGATCATAACCACCACTCACCATGGCTATTTCTTTTCCA
>JAEUVP010000324.1 GCA_016786805.1 Chitinophagaceae bacterium
TCAGCTTTTTTTACAGTTTGTTCTTTTTTTACGAAACAGGATGCAGGCGCATTAACCTTCCTGCTTTGTGCGGCACTGGTATTCTTTTATAGTGTACAGCATAAAAGATGGAAATATCTTTTTATATACGGAGGAGGGTTTATCCTGTTCATGGCTGCATTCATTATACCATTATCGAATTACGGCTTTTCATATTGGTTCAACCACGGGCAGGCCCCTCATTCGGGCCGTATATCTGCATTTGAAATTGCTAACGATTTCTTTTCCGGGTCACAATGGCTGAAATTTTATCTTTTTATCATAGGCTTACTTCTTGCCCTGCGTTTCCGGAGCTGGAAAGAATGCTGGAATGATAAGACCAATTTTTTATTCCTGTTACTTACGCTGGGGATTATTGCAGAAGCCGCTATATTCCAGGTGACCAGTTACACGCCACCGGATAATAATATTTTTTATCATTCGTTTGCCATAGCTTATATCCTGACCTTACTGTCCGGGCAGTTCTCGGTTGATTTCAGTAAAATTCGAATGGTAGTGGTGTGCCTGGCGGGTATTCTTTTATGGTGGAGCAATGTGTACTGGAAATATTTTCAGCGTATTGCTGAGAGATCATTAAGCAATGATGTTGCCACCGTATCCCCCACAGGGGAGAACGTAGTGAATAAGCGGACATTTATAATCAATAACGAAGACACTGCTGATATTCCTTTGTCGCAATGGACATTTTCCCCGTTAAAATCTTTTCATAAGATCTATATGCCTTCTGCCACCGTGGACGGGATGTCAAGATTGCTGAACATGGACCTGGTGAAACAGGGAAAAAATCTCAGGGTCTTAAACATGACCGAACTAACTCCGCTGGCAAAAGAGATGCCTTTTGAACTGGAAAAAGGATCACATTACCCGCTTTGGTATCATCTCGGTGTAGCCATGTTCAACAAGCAGGCGGAGATGTTTGAAAACAGAATTGGAAATAAGGAATATGATCTTGTACTGTTCGAGTATATTCCTTCCCTGAATAATTTTTACCCGTTCAGGGTGCGGGATTCCTTATTACGACATTATAATAAAATTGATTCTTTCCCGGCTCCCCGGCAGGGGGAAACAAGGGGTGTGATAGAAGTATTTACAAAATAAATCAAAGATGGCTGCTTCCTATTGCGAATTTGTTTTGAATGCAGGTAAAGACACTGTTCACCGGCATTACCATGACCAGGAATATGGATTTCCTATTCATAACGACGATCATTTGTTTGCGAGACTGGTGCTGGAGATCAACCAGGCCGGGCTTAGTTGGGAAACGATCCTGAAAAAGAAAGATAATTTCTTCAAGGCCTTTGATGATTTCAGGATCGATAAAGTAGCCCGCTATACAGAAAAGAAAAAAGAAAAGCTGATGCAGGATGCAGGGATCATCCGTAACAGGTTAAAGATCGAAGCGGCAGTACATAATGCCAAAGCAATTCAATTGCTGCAGAAAGAATTCGGGTCATTTGAAAAATGGCTGGATCATCATCATCCCAAAACAAAAGAGGAGTGGGTAAAGATTTTTAAAACCACTTTCCGTTTTACCGGCGGTGAGATTGTCAATGAATTTTTAATGAGTACCGGTTACCTGCCCGGTTGCCATATTGAAACCTGCCCTGTCTATAAAAAAGTATTGAAGCAAAAACCTAAATGGGCGGTAAAGAAAAAAGCTTAATTGGGCTGAACGGCCGGCAGGCGGTAATGCTGTCCGTCTAATACAAATAACTCATCGATCTCGTAGCGCCAGAATTTAAAAAGCGGGGATTTCTCCAGTACTTTGATCACTTCTTCTTTTGTTTCTGCTGTCAGGGTAATCCAAACCCGTTGAGTCTCCATACTGACAGCATATTGGTCAACGATATCTTTATTGATCAGGTAATTGATATAAGTACGGTGCGGTGGCACCAGTTCCATGAACTCATCACTCATGTCAAACTGTATGGTTGCCTGGTATTTCTTCATCTGTATTAATGACAACCTAAAAGTAGGAAAGTTGCAGCGGCAGAAAAATTAAATTCAGTATGTATAAAAAGTAAAAAGCCCTTAATTTTACCGGCCCGGAACGTTAGCTCAGTTGGTTCAGAGCATTACTTTGACAGAGTAGGGGTCACTGGTTCGAGTCCAGTACGTTCCACTTTTTTCTTTTCTTGATGATAATCACTTCCTGCCGTGACCGGCTTCATGTATTTTCCCCGTGTATTGTGTAAATTTTGGTAGAGAAAAAGCTGTATGGCGCTGTCTCATACCTGGCAACAATTCCTGGATGAGACCGGTGATATCAGCCGGTTTACCAGGCGTTTCTTTCTGCAGGGGTTTAAACCCCGGTACGAAATAGCTGAATTATTGCGCCAATGTTATATTATCGGTTACAAATCACTTCCGCTGGTTGGTTTAACCGGATTCATTATGGGCCTGGTGCTGACCATGCAACTCAGACCTTCCCTGATCAGTTACGGGGCAGAAAGTGAATTACCCGCCATGGTGGGTATTGCCATCGTCAGGGAAATTGGCCCGGTCATTACGGCATTGATCTTTGCCGGGAAAATCGGCAGCAGCATTGGTGCAGAATTGGGAAGTATGAAAGTAACGGAGCAGATTGATGCAATGGAAGTCAGCGGAACGAATCCTTTCAAATACCTGGTGGTGACAAGGGTACTGGCAGCTACTTTAATGCTGCCCGTACTGGTGATATTGGGAGATGCCATTTCATTATACGGGTCTTATCTCGGGGTAAATATCAGGGGTATAACCAGCTTTAGTTTATTCTTTCAGCAGGTCTTTGATGCGTTATCCTTCAGTGACTTTTTTCCCGCATTGATCAAAAGCTATTTTTTTGGATTTGCGGTAGGTATCATCGGGTGTTACAAAGGATTCAATTCAAGTAAAGGAACAGAAGGGGTAGGTCGCTCAGCCAATTCAGCCGTTGTAGTCAGCTCTGTACTGATCTTTATTATTGACCTGCTGGCCGTGCAGATCACGGATATTTTAGGATTCAATTGAGCAACAATGACAACTGCACCAATCATAGAACAACGATCAATACCAGTAGTATCAACTGATTCGGTGATAGAAATCGAACATTTATATAAAACATTCGGTGATAATACGGTACTGGCAGATTTCAGCCTGGTCCTGCGTAAAGGAGAAAATGTGGCGGTATTAGGAAAATCCGGTTCCGGTAAATCCGTACTCATCAAATGTATCATTGGTTTGATGAGGGCCGACAAAGGAAGTATCCGCTTGCTGGGGCAGGATATAGATAATCTTGATCACCAGGAACTGGATGAGATCAGGTCAAGAGTGGGGTTCTTATTCCAAAGTAACGCACTATATGATTCCATGACGGTGCGGGAAAACCTGGAATTCCCGCTTCGCCGGCACTGGATAAAAATGACATCAGCGGAGCAGGATGCCAAAGTATTGGAAGTATTGAGTAATGTCGGCCTTGCCCATGCCGTGGATATGATGCCGGCGGAATTGTCGGGTGGGATGCGAAAGAGAATTGCACTGGCGAGGACCCTGATACTTGATCCGGAAATTATATTCTATGATGAACCCACCACTGGGCTTGACCCCATTACCGGGAAGGGGATCAGCAAATTGATCAGGGAAATGGGTGAAAAATATAATACTTCTGCCCTCATCATCTCGCATGATATGAATTGTATCCGCATGACAGCCGACCGTATTATTATGCTGATTGATGGCACCTGTTATGCGCAGGGCAGCTATGAGGAACTGAAGCTAAATAACGATCCGAAAGTCAAACAATTTTTTGAATAATGACAAAGCGACCGATCAATAACCTGAAGCTGGGGATTTTTGTTCTTGTTGGCCTGTTGCTGCTGATCTTTTCACTGTATATGATCGGCCGGGATAATAATCTCTTTGGAAAAAATTACAAGTTAACGGCAAGATTTGAGAATGTACAGGGTTTAACAGTGGGAAACAATGTACGCTATGCCGGTATCCAGGTGGGAACGGTGAAGAAGATCAGGATACTTAATGATACGCTGATCGAAGTAGCGATGCTGATTGATGTGAAGATGAAACAATACATTCATAAGAATGATATCGTCAGTATGAGTACGGATGGATTGATGGGAAACCGGATATTGAATATCACTGCTTCCAAAGACGGTTCTCTGCTGGCAGAAGATGGGGACCTGCTCGCAACGAAAAAAAATATCAGCACGGATGAGATGCTGGAAACACTTGATAAGACCAACAGGAATATTGCGGTGATTTCAGAGGAGTTAAAAACAACTGTATTGCGTATCAATAGCAGCGCAGCTATCTGGAAATTACTGAACGAAACGGAACTTCCGGATAATTTACGGGCATCGGTACTTAGTATCCGTCATGCCACGGGCAGGGCAGATGAAATGGTGAAAGATCTTCACAGCATCATCGCCGATGTAAAAAACGGGAAAGGCTCATTGGGTGCTATACTGACTGATACAGCCATTGCCCGGAACCTGGAGGAGGCTTTACTGAAAATTCAGCAGGTGGGTGACCATGCTACGGCACTGGTAGATGAGCTGTCGAAACTAACCGCCGGTATAAAGGAGGATATCAATAGTGGCAACGGAACGGCCCATGCGTTGTTGAAAGATTCGGCACTGGTGATAAAACTTAATAACAGTTTATCCAATATTGAGAAAGGTACCGATGGGTTTAACCAGAATATGGAAGCGTTGAAACATAATTTCCTGCTGAGGGGTTATTTCAGGAAACTGGAGAAACAAAAGAGAAAACAATAAAAGTATAGTTGATCTTCCCGTTTTTATAAGGCCCATTCCACAATGGTATTCTCCCATTCTTCACGGTACGGCGTACTGATGCGGATATAGTTATCTGTATAACCTTCCATCATGCCATTTTTATCCCGGTGCTCAAATAACACCTTTCGGGTTTGCCCGGCATGCTGTTCGGTGAAGTATTGCATCTTCATGTAAGAAAGGTTGCGCAACGTCTTGTTTCTTTCATGACGGATATTCATCGGAACGACAGGGTCAAGAGTCAACGCATGTGTATTATCCCTTTCTGAATAAGTGAACACATGCAGGTAAGAAATATCCAGGGCATGAAGAAAATCAAAGGTCTCCTTAAAGTAGTCATCTGTTTCTCCGGGGAAACCAACGATCACATCCACACCAATAGCGCAATGTGGCATTAATGTTTTGATCAGTTTCACCCTGTCGGCATATAATTCCCGCTTATACCTTCTCCGCATGGCCGCCAGCACTGTATTACTGCCGCTTTGTAAAGGGATATGGAAATGCGGCATGAACTTGTCGCTGTTCGCCACAAATTCAATGATCTCGTTGGTTAGCAGGTTAGGTTCAATAGAGGAGATGCGGTAGCGTTCAATACTTTTTACCTTGTCCAATGCTTTCACCAGCTCAAAGAAATTTTCTTCCCGGCCACTGATGCTGATCGTGGTGCCGGCTCCATCCGGTCCTTTTCCAAAATCACCAAGATTTACACCCGTCAGTACAATTTCTTTTACTCCATTGGAAGCCAGTTCTTCAGCATTCCTCAGCACATTTGTAATACTGTCGCTCCTGCTTTTGCCTCTTGCCATCGGGATGGTACAAAAGGAACAGTTGTAATCACAGCCATCCTGTACTTTCAAAAAGGTTCTTGTCCTGTCATTCACCGACCAGGAAGAGTGGAAGCCGGATACTTCACCAATATCACAACTGCATATTTTAGTAGCATCACCTTTGGAAAGTTCCCGGATATGTTGGGCAATATTGAATTTCTCGGCAGCTCCCAAAACCAGGTCAACCCCGGGAATAGATGAAATCTCTTTGGGTTTCAACTGGGCATAGCAGCCCGTGATGACCACAAAACTTTCCGGTGATCTTCGTTGAATACGGCGCACCAGCTGGCGGCATTCCTTATCGGCATTATCGGTAACCGAACAGGTATTGATCACATACACGTCTGCCTGGTCGTCAAACTCTTTTTTCTCAAATCCTTCCTTTTCCAGCAAGCGGGAAATAGAGGACGTTTCTGAGAAATTGAGCTTACAGCCGAGGGTGTGAAAAGCTACTGTTTTAGATACTGCCATAGCGGCCGCAAAGATAAGCATGTGCCAGGATTTTGGGTATTTGAAGGTTTTCCGCAGCAGTTAAGTGGTAATCATGGATTTACTTTTAATTTGTAGAAATTATTGGCAGTGAATAAGAAGTGGTTACCATATGTTCTGATCATCATCCTGGCAGTTGCCGTGATCGTAATAAAGCAGTACCAGGGAGGTAAAGAACCAGCCCCCAAACCTAAAACGACTACCACAAAGCCTAAAGACCCGGCCAGTAACCCTACAGATCGTGACAAGGGCTTTGACCGCCGTATTTCCTACCTGGAATACAGTAAACATGCAAAATGCAGGATGCAATGCCGCCGCATTTCACAGGCAGAAGTGGAAGAGATCATGCAGGATGGGAAAATTAATTATACTAAAAGCGACCTGAAGAATGCAAGATGCCCCCGGTATGCTGTGGAAGGTATTACCAATGATGACCAGCGGGTGAGGATCGTGTATGCACAATGCAATGAGGCAACAACCGTGGTTACGGTGATCGACCTGGATACAGACTGGGCCTGTGATTGTCCCGGGGATGATGATAAATACAAAAACCGCAACTGATGAAGTCATTACGGCGACCCTTTCAATGGATATACAGCGTCTACGCCTTCATCACTTTTATAACGGTCATGTTATTCATTTTTCCTTTTGTGATCATCGCCAGTTTTTTCGGCCGTATTAAAGGGGG
>JAEUVP010000332.1 GCA_016786805.1 Chitinophagaceae bacterium
ACCACCTCCTTTCCCATATGCAGCAGTATTTCATCGGCAACACAGAGGAAAGGAAGTTTATCATTCTTAAAAACAGGGATCGTAACACTCAGCAAATACCGGAACCGGTTGGTAAAACGGTAATCACCGGTGAATTTATCAGCAGCTATCTTTTGCTGCCAGCGTTGTTCATTCCTGAACCGTTGCAACAGGGTGGCCCTGCGAATTTTAGACGTGTAGATGACCTGCTGGTAGATCCTGTTCTCATTGGATACGGTTTTCCAGCCGGGAGTGGTGGGGTGCAGCCACATATGACCATAGCCCAGAGCTACGGATAAATTCTTATCAATACTGTATTGTATGCCTGCACGGGCAAAATCAAAATTACTTTTTGCTAAAAAATTGGTCCGCCGTTCATGCAGGTCCAGTAATACGGACCAGCGGTCAGTGATACGGGCCGTGGTATTTACAGAAAACCAGGCTTGCGACTGATGATTAACCTGGCGGCTGGTTTGTGCTATAGAAGAGGTAAAAGCAGGTAAAATCAGCAGTAATAATACAATTCGCAACAAGGGTTTCATGGAACAAAAATACCGGGCTGACTTGGGATGGAATATGATGCTGGTTAGGTGCCGGAGAACAAAAAACTGATTAAAATCTGCCGGAATATTGTTGTGAAATGAGTTGAATCAATTAGTGTCGTTGTTCAAATCATGCTGTTCTTTCGCTTCCTCGTGCAAATAATCCTTCCGTTTCAGTTCAAAATTTCTGCCGAGGTAGAGTTTACGCACCTGCTCATCATCGGCCAGTTCTTCTGCGGTGCCGTGTTTGAATATTTTTCCTTCTATCAACAGGTAGGCCCTGTCGCAGATAGATAATGTTTCGGTCACGTTATGATCAGTGATGAGGATACCGATATTCTTTAATTTCAGCTTGGCCACAATGCCCTGTATATCTTCCACAGCGATCGGGTCAATACCGGCAAAAGGTTCATCTAATAAAATAAATTTTGGATCAACGGCCAGTGCCCGGGCTATTTCGGTTCGTCTTCTTTCACCACCGCTCAGCACATCGCCATTGCTTTTGCGTACATGGTGCAGCCTGAATTCATCCAGCAGGCTTTCCAATTTTTCCCGTTGTTGCTGTTTGGACAGGGTTGTCATTTCCAGCACTGCAGCGATATTATCCTCCACACTCAGTTTTCGGAATACCGATGCTTCCTGCGGCAGGTAACCAATGCCCATTTTAGCCCTTTTGTACATGGGCAACTGGGTAATATCCTGGTTGTCCAGGAAAACCTGGCCCTCGTCAGGCTTTATCAACCCCACCACCTGGTAGAAAGAAGTGGTCTTTCCCGCCCCATTGGGACCGAGCAGGCCTACAATCTCCCCCTGTTTCACTTCAAAAGAAACATGGTTAACCACAATACGTTGCCCGTATTTCTTCAGCAGGTCTTTTGTGCGGATGGTAACTGACATACTGCGCAAAAGTAAGGGTTCATCTACAATTAGGAGGACCCGGGAAATTCATTTAACAAACTGACATTAATGATTATTTTTAAAGACATGTTCATGAATCTCAGGTTATTTGCCATATCATGCTTTCTCTCTTCCGTATCAATTGCTCAGCCCGGGCAGCCATTTCATTTTGAAAAAATTGAGGGATTATCCCAAAACACGGTGTATTCTATTATTACGGATAAAAAGGGATTTATGTGGATTGCCACCGCTAACGGGCTGAACAGGTATGATGGTGCAGCAATGAAAGCATATAAACCTTCATATGGAAGAGAGAAGTCGCAAATGAAAGGAAGGATCATCCGCTCAGCATTGTTTGAAAATGATAAAGAACAACTATGGTTTGGTACCGACCGGGTGGTTAATTGTTTTAATAAAAAGCAACAAGTTTTCACCCAGCACAAGTTGTACAGGAATAAAGACAACAAAGAAGTAAAAGAAGGGATTCCGGATGAAGAAATCTTTGCCAACCCGTTAATCGAAAAAAACGGTACTGTCTGGTTTGCTACTGCAGTGGAAGGCCTGTTTGCATTAAGTACGGAAACGAATAAATGTATTAACTACCCGGTCACTATAAACGATGAAAACGGCGAAAGCATACCGCTGATGTATAATGGTGTTTTTAACGGGAAAGATCAATTATGGTTTGCCACTCGAAAAGGTCTTTTGTGTTTTGATATAGGCACGGGAAAATGGAGCCGTTTTTTACATGATCAATCTTTTTTTTCTGTTACAATTTGCAGCGATACGGTTTATTTAGGAAGCAATGCAAGGATAGACTGGTTTGATACCAGGTCGCATACCAGCGGGGGAATAGGAAAAATAAATACCCCTGCAAGTATCAGGCAAGGGATGATCAGGCGTATCATCACGGATTCAAAAAACAACTTATGGGCAGGAGACCAGGAAGGGAATATTTACCAGAAAACCGCATTGGGAAGAGCATTTGAATGGAAGGGAAATATCAATGGTAATGCCCGGACGAATTTCCCGGTGTATTGTCTTTATGCGGATACCACAGGTAATCTCTGGGTGGGTGCAGATGTGCTGGGCCTATTAAAAGCCGAAATATCGACGCCGGGGTTTAAGAAATTTCCTGATGCATCAGCGGTTGATATATCCAGCCAGGGGCTTTTTGTTTACTCCATTTATGAAGATGAAGAGGATAAGATATGGTTGGGCACTTTCCAGAACGGCATTTTTATTGTTGATAAGGCTACCGGGAAATCTTCCCGGTTAAATTTTCCTTATTTCGATCCTATACTCCCGTATGGGAGATCTGTGCCACTTATTAAGAAAGACGGGAGCGGCCGGCTATGGACAAGTTATTCCGGTTACCTCTATGTAAAAGAAAAGGGAGCAGATAATTTTATACCTGTAAAAATACCGGTCCCGAACAGTGCGGTGCAATCACCACAGCTGAATAGTATAGCGGAGTATAAAAATGGCTGGCTTGCCGGTACCAATATTGGTTTATATTTTATTGAAAAGAATACAAATAACTATGTAATCAGGCATATCAGTAATATTAGCCAGTCCCGGATCATTAGCATCTGGGTATCTCCCGAAGGAAAGATCTGGCTGGTCCCGGAATCAGAAGGTATCATGATCTTTAATGACGTGGGGGATAAAAAAGCGGGAAAAAGAATTTTTACCGGCCTGAACGTGAAGTCAATTCAGTATGATGAAAAAAAACAACTGGTCTGGATATCAACATCAGATGGATTAATTGCTTATCACTCCGCTGATGATCAATACCGGTTTTATACGGAGCGGGATGGTTTATACAGCAGCCTTGTATATGGCGTGGTTACTATTAACGATGAATTATGGGCCAGTACTAATAATGGGTTGGCAAAAGGCAAACTTGTATTTAATGCAGACTCTCCATTCCCGGCTATTCATTTTATAAACTACACAGTCGCTGAAGGTTTGCCGGTAAATGAATTTAATACAGGCGCCTTCTACAAGGGTAAAAGTGGTACGCTGTATTTTGGCAGCACAAAAGGAGTGGTTTGGTTTAAGCCGGAAGATATAAAGACAACGAATATTCAGCCCAACCTTCAGCTTACTAATTTTCTTGTTAACGAGAAACAAGCTGATAGTTTAACGGCACCGGAATATATCAGTTCGGTCAGTCTTCCTTATAACAGGAATAATTTATTTTTTCAGTTCAGGGTCATAGATTTTAACAATGCAGGTAAGGTTCGTTATAAATATCAACTCGAAGGCTGGGATAAGGACTGGGTGTACAGTAATACATTGAATGAAGTGCGGTATAATAATTTACCTGATGGAAAATATATTTTTAAAGTAGCTGCAGCGGGCAACCTTGGTGAATGGAGTAGTGAGATGCGTAGTATTCGGGTAGTCATCTATCCTCCATTCTGGAAAACATGGTGGTTTTATACGCTATCGGCTTCGGCAGTCTTGCTTATAATTATTCTTATCACCCGTTTTTTAGCCCAGCAAAAATTAAAAAATAAAATTGCAGAATTAGAAAGGCAAAAGGAAATAGATAAGGAACGCCAGCGGATCAGCCGGGAAATGCATGATGATATAGGTGCAGGTCTCACCCAGATAACCCTGATGAGTGAATCCGCCAAAACAAAACATGGTACCGAAGAACTGGATGACATTGCAAAGACCAGCCGTCAACTGGTCAGCAATATGAGTGAGATTATCTGGAGTCTTAGCCCGGAAAATAAGACCCTGGAACAACTGCTGTCTTATTTACGGGAACAGTTGAATAAACAACTGGAATATTCCGGAATGAATTACTCCATTCAACTACCAGAGTCCGGGAGCCAGGTAGTATTATCCAACGAGCAACGCAGGAATATTTTATTGGTTACGAAGGAAATTATCAACAATGCAGTTAAATACAGCAAAGCCAGGAACATTTCGGTGAACGCAATTTTGAGGGGTAACAACCTGGATTTTGAAGTAGCAGATGACGGAGCTGGTTTTGATATATCAATAAATCGGTCAGGTAACGGTCTGAAGAATATCAGGCATCGGATAGAAGAACTGGGAGGAATAGTAGTTGTTGAGTCTGCTCCGGGCAAAGGAAGCCGATTTTTTTACAACATTCCGCTACAACCTACTACTTAAATCACATTTTTTTTACAATAAACAACCGGCAATTTTAGATGGTGAAAATAGGGTCCATAGCAATTATTGAGGACGATGAGAAAGTACGTCATTACCTGGCTGAGCAAATACAACTGCATATTGATGTGGCAGAACTGAGGGTGTTTGGAGATGCGGAGACTGCATTGAAAGAACTGACAGCAGAACCCGTGGAGATCGCTTTGTTTGATGTGCATCTCCCGGGCATGAGCGGAATCGATTGTATCCAGCGGTTGAAAATGCTTCATCCCCGGATGCAGATGATGGTGCTGACCGTGTATGATAACCCGGATACTATTTTCAATGCGCTGAAAGCCGGGGCAACCAGTTATTTATTAAAAACAACACCGGCCGAAAAAATACTGGAAGCCATTGCAGAAGTACAACAGGGTGGAAGTCCCATCAGCAGCCAGATAGCCAGGAAGGTGATTGAGGCATTTGCAGTAAGAGAAAAGACCAATGAATATTTCCAGGAACTGAGCCGGCGGGAACAGGAAATGCTGGAGCAACTGAGCAAGGGATACCGGTACAAAGAAATAGCCGATAAATCATTTATAAGCATCGATACGGTCCGTACCCATATCCGCAATATTTATGAGAAGCTGCAGGTGAACAACCGGGCGGCAGCATTAAAGAAGACGGGATTATTATAGTATTTTTTCAATTACCAGTTTCAACTACCAGTATGAAATTATTTTTTGTTTTCATTTATTTCTCCATTGCTCAACTAACTTTTGCTCAAGCCCCCGGTTCAAAAACAACACAGAAAGAATCCTGCAGCTGGCTTGAAACAATTGTAAAAGCTGCTATTAACGGGTATAGTGCAGAAAAAGGTGCTTTGCAGCGATCTTATAAGGAAGATTATGATATGGACGGTATCTATACTCTTGAAGAGTATTATACTTCTTTTCTTTGGCCCGGCACCACTCCCAATTTTATTGAAGTATCCACCTCCGGTATTGAAGATGAGCAAACAATTTCATTGGTGAGCAGGTATGAAAAAACGGATACAAAAGAGAAAGCATACGCACAACTGAAAAAACTCTATAGTGAATTAACTCCCTGTGTGATCATGCCATTGCCCGGGCAGCGGGTGCGGACCAAAAAAAATATCCTGCCATTGGCAAAGGCCATGACGACTATGAGTATTGCCGATACCATCTTTAATTTTAATGGCCTTAAAAGAAGAATAAAAATAACATTGGGGTTAAAGGAAGCCGACAAGAAATATTTTGCTGAAATGCGGGTGAGCCTGGTATTGCGTAATGAAGAAGTGATCATACCGAAATGCAACGCACTGAGCGAAGTGATCAGGCAGTTGTCCACCAACTTTTCCGGCAAATATGACAATGTTGTTTTTTCAGAGGATCTGCCGATTGCCAACGGGGTATCAACAGAAACAACCAGGTATAAAGCCAGGGCTGGTTTTCCTGGAAGCAGCGGGGCCTGGGTAGAGAACAGCAAGATCAAAAAAAATGGAGTAACCCGAAGAGATAGTTGGGGATTGAAATCCTGGTATTCCACTTATTCCTATGAAAATGCATTAAGCAAGTACAAGAAACTTTATAACGAGTTATTGGGTTGCAGTGTAGTGACACCAGCGGGACGGCAACTACAACTGAAAGGCGAATATTCAGAACCTGCTACCATGCTGAGCGGAAATAAAAAAGGGATCATTGATTTCAAAACATCCACCGACAGTGAACAATTCTTTATAAGTATTTCGCTGGAAAAAGACGATAACGGGTATTTTGTTTGGTTATCAGTTACCGGGGCTAAAAAATTCTAAGCCTACCTACTACTTTTATCCTACTTTTCTTTTCAGTTGATTCCCTACCTTGTCAGGATGGAAAGAAAAAAATCGCTACCCCTGTATTGTTTGCTGGTTAGTTGCCTCGCCGGTTTATTGTTAAGCCTGTCAGGCTGCGATAATGATCCTCAAAAAGTAACAGCCGCTGAAGACCCATATCCCGATAAGGGTGATTTCAGGTTGCTCTATCATTTAATAAGGAAGAATAGTCCTGCAAAAGATGTTATCGCCGAACTGCGAACAAATAGAATCGCGGATGAAGTTGTGAAAGAACTTAACCAGCTTTTTAAGCTCCCTCATGATGTGCCGATCTATTTTAAAGAGGCAGTGGATACAACTAATGCCTGGTACGATCCGGACAGCAGGAAGATCACTTTTAGTACCAGTATGGTGGATGTGATTTATACCATTTTTGCGGAGGTATATGAAGGGGATGAACTTCGTGCCAAAGCAATGAATGCTGTCATTTTTATTTTGTTTCATGAAATCGGCCATGCACTGATTGATATGTACGATCTTTCAGTCACAGGTTCGGAAGAGGATGTGGTTGACAATTTTTCTATTTTCCTTCTTACAACAGGGAATGAACTGGCAGAAGCTGCTGCCATAGACGGAGCCAATTTTTTTAATGTTCTGGCCCGGGCCGAAGAAGGCATGCCGGTTGGACTGTTGCCTTTATGGGATGAACATTCATTAAGTAAGGAACGATTTTTTAATATTATTACCAAAGTGTACGGGAAAGATCCGCAGCGGTATGAATATTTTGTTACCAAAGGTTTGTTTCCTGCGGAGAAAACCCAGCGGTATGTGCAGGACTACCAAAAGGTGATGCAAAGCTGGAAGAGGGACCTGGATCCGTATTTGAAAAAATAGGCGGCTGATGTTCGGCAAATTCCAGATCGATTACCCTACTGCTTTTTTTACATTTTTACTTTGTTGGGATATAAGATAGAATGCTGTTTTTTGGGTAATGGGTTTGCTGGAGATATAAATTGTGAAGTATTCGAAGGGGATAGGATGGTTAAAAAGGATTATAGGGTTTTAGGTGACAGGTCAAAGAAAGTATATAAAAGCAATTTAGGAAATGGTATCTGGAAAGAAGTTATAGTTACAACCACCGAGCCTCCCAAAAATGTGCGGGTGAATAGTAAATGTACACGATGTGGTGGCAGGAGAAAAATGCGGGTGGTATAAATTATTCAGGGGGAATATAAAGAGCGGTATTGAAAGAATGGATTTAATAACTCAAGAAATTAAGAATAAAGCCGGAGGGTTATTTAAAAATAGTATAAGGTATTTTCAGCCGGTATGCTATTTTATATTCCCGGGTATAGAAGTATATTGGATATTTACATCACTTAATCTTATTGTATGCCAAAAATAATTCTGTTAACCTGCTTTCTGTTCATATTTGCCGAAATCAATGCTCAAGACGAAGATGAACCTGCATTTGACAAATCGTTTGCAGTAAAATGGTCACCTGCCAGCCTGGCTTTTGGGAAGATTGGCCTGGGTTCCGAAATAAATTTCAAAAAGAAAAGCTCCTTTACATTGAATGTGGGCATCCCGTTTGAAAAAACAATGACTGCTGAAATTGATGGCAAAGACCGCAGCCTGACCATGAAAACTCTTTCATTGATGGCCGGCTACAGGTTGTATCTCGGAAAAAAGCCGATGAAGGGCTTTTATTTTGAACCCTACCTGAAATATCTCGATAACGAGGCGGCCACCAGTACTGATTTTACAATAGGGCTTACCGACCGACCATTCCTGGTAACCAGTGACTACAGTGGCTTTGGGATTGGTGCACAACTGGGTGTTCAATTCATGATCGCTAAACGGGTGATTATTGATTGGTATTTCCTCGGCCCGGAGGCGAATAGCTCCCAACACAACCTGGCAGCACAGGAGACGGGTACAGGTCTTCCCTGGAGTCCTGCCGAAGCGCAGGATGCTGAAAACGAGATCAACGATTTTGTAAATGATATTCCTTTGCTCAGGGATAACTTAGATGTAACGGTAAATGCTGCCGGCAGAAATGTAAAAACCAATTATAAAGGTTTTTTGCCCGGGATCCGTTTCGGCCTTTCCATCGGGGTGCGATTTTAAGTGGGGATCCATAGCTTTCTTTCTTAACCTCTTTTGCATATTGCTTTTGATATGTTTAACTACCAGCGTATGTTTGCAGGAATTTTTGACAAGCAATGAAGGTAATCGACCATATCAACCAGGCTAAAGACACCTTAGTATCGTTTGAAGTGCTCCCCCCGCTGAAGGGTAAGGGTATTGAAGCATTGTATAAACATCTTGATCCCCTGATGGAGTTCAAGCCTTCGTTTATCAATGTTACGTATCACCGCAGTGAGCATGTTTTTAAAAAGAGAACAGACGGCAGTTTTGAAAAAGTGATCATCCGTAAAAGGCCCGGTACCGAAAGTATCTGTGCCGCCATCATGAATAAGTACAACGTAGATACGGTGCCCCACCTGATCTGCGGCGGGTTTAGTGTGAATGAAACGGAGGATGCGCTGATCAACCTGCGGTATTTGGGTATTGATAATGTACTGGTACTTCGTGGGGATGCCGCTAAGAATGAAACAGCTTTTGAGCCAGAACCCGGGGGTCATAAATATGCCAGCGACCTGCTTCAGCAGGTAGTGAACCTGAATGCCGGCATTTACCTGGAAGATGATCTGAAAGGAACCCAAAAAACAGAATTCTGTATCGGTGTGGCCGGTTACCCGGAAAAACATTTTGAAGCACCGAATATGGAAACCGATCTGCGGTACCTGAAACAAAAAATTGATGCTGGTGCGGATTATATCGTGACACAAATGTTCTTCGATAATGCGAAGTATTATGCTTTTGTAAAAGCCTGCCGGGAAGCGGGTATCAATGTACCTATCATACCGGGGTTAAAACCGGTGTACAGCAAAAAGCAGCTAACCGTTCTTCCCAAAACCTTCCATATTGATCTGCCAACTGATCTGTCCAACGAAATTCTCAAATGCAAAACAGATGAGGATGTAGAGAAAGTGGGACAGGAGTGGTTGTTAACACAGTCAAGAGACCTGAAGAAAAACGGCGTCCCCGTTTTACATTATTATACATTAGGTAAACCGCATGTAGTAGCGAATGTGGTGAAGCAACTGTAATGGATAAAGTAATTAGAATAAAAAACTCCGGGTGACCGGAGTTTTTTATTGAGTGCTTTCTATCTTATTTGAGTAAATTTTCTAAAACCTTTTCATCCACTTTCACCGGGTATTTCTCTCTCAGTCTTTTGATCCATTGTTCTTCCAGCAGGGCCTGGTAATCGTTTATCACTAATCCTTTGGCTTCATTGAATGTCCGTTGTGCTGGTTCGGGATAAACTTTACTGATATAGGCAAAGGAAGCGGTATTATCAGTTGGATTGATCAGCGGAGTGGTCACCAAACCGGTATAAGGAACGATCTTGGTTTTACTGGGCAGTTGCGGCCACTCATAGCGGGATGAATCAGCTACAACTTTTTCCACCAGGGCATCGGTATAGGTTCTCCAGTTCGCCGGGTTTTTCTTTACCTGGTTAAATAATAATTCAGCCGTTTCTTTATCAGAACAAAAGAAGATCACGGCATCAGCACTTTTGGACCAGTTGTATTTAGTTTTATTGGCTTCGTACAATGCTTTTTGTTCCAATGTATCTGTA
>JAEUVP010000337.1 GCA_016786805.1 Chitinophagaceae bacterium
CAGGTAGCACAAATAGATATTAATACCGCAGGAGAGTTTGAAATGATACCGGTGGTAGGCAATCATACAGTAAAACTTGGGAAGGGCGATAATATCGAAACCAAGTTCAACAGGCTGTTCCTGTTCTATAAGAATATTTTAAGTAAGACAGGATTTGATAAGTACAGGACCATTGATGTGCAGTATGCCGGGCAGGTGGTAGGAGTGAAGGGCTTCACGACAAAGGTGGACTCAATCCAACTGAGAAGAAATGTAGAAAAACTATTACAGCAGGCCCGGGATATGAATTATGATACCGTTGTAAGGGCAAATGTATCACAGCCTGTACCTTATCCTGCTACGGAGAATAATATACCGCTGAATGCTACGACAAGTACTATAAATGATGATGGCCCCAATCCTAACCCTTTGAAACTTTCTGAAACCGGGACTAAACCAACCGGGCAAGATCCGAAACCTGTGCAGCGGGAACCGAAGGCAGTGATGCCAAAGAGGAATAATTAGTATGGATGAGCAGTGAGCCGGAAGATGAATGGAGCGTCGCAACGAAGATGCTATGAAAACTGAAGTGTGGACAATAAAAACTTTCGATAAAAACAACAACTAAAAACAACATTTATGAACAACGAACAACCCATTATTGTCGGTCTGGACATCGGAACAACCAAGATCGCAGTAATTGCCGGAAGGAAGAATGAATTCGGCAAACTGGAGATACTGGGCTTTGGCAAAGCCAACTCCAATGGTGTGAAGCACGGACAGGTGCTCAACATTGATGAGACGATCAAAGCCATCAAGACAGCATTAGACAATTGTTTTGCTTCTAACCCGAACCTGGAAGTGAATGAAGTGTATGTTGGTATTGCGGGGCATCACATAAAAAGCTTGCAAACAAGAGGCGATATCGTTCGCCAGAAGACGGACGAAGAGATCACCCAGAAAGAAATTGATCAGCTGATCGACGACCAGTACAAAACCTATATTCCTGCCGGCGACCAGATCATTGATGTGATCCCGCAGGAATTCACCGTGGATAATTTTCAGAATATCCCTAACCCGATCGGGTATGGCGGAGTGAAAATCGGAGCGAACTTCCATATCATCACGGGGGATAAGAATGCTATTCGTAACATCAACCGCAGCGTGGAGAAATCGGGGTTGCATACTAAAGATCTTGTATTGCAACCTTTGGCTTCATCTTCTGCTGTAATGGCACAAGAAGACCTGGAAGCAGGTGTGGCTATCGTGGATATTGGCGGTGGTACTACTGACCTGGCTGTGTTCTATGAAGGTATCCTGAAACATACGGCTGTAATTCCTTTTGCTGGTGAAAATATCACAAATGATATTAAAACAGGATTGGGTGTGCTGAAGACACAGGCCGAAGCGATGAAAGTGCAGTTTGGTTCTGCGTTAGCGAACGAAGCTAAGGCCAATGCTTATATCACTATTCCCGGCCTTCGTGGTATGCCGGCAAAAGAGATCAGTGTAAAAAACCTGGCGAATATCATCCAGGCAAGAATGAGTGAGATCATGGATTTTGTTACCTATCACCTGAAACAGGTTGGTTTGGATAATAAAGCATTGAATGGTGGTGTGGTATTGACCGGTGGTGGATCACAATTAAAACACCTGATACAGCTGACAGAATATGTAACCGGTTTGCCTGCAAGAATTGGTTTCCCGAATGAACATTTAGCTGCCGGGCATATTGAAGAATTGGCGAAACCAACCTATTCCACCTGTATTGGGCTTATCCTGAAAGGGTATGATGATTACGAACACAACCGCAAACAGTTTGAAAAGGAGTATAAAAAAGTAGAAGTGCCCGATGGATTGAAGAAAACAGCAACAGAAGAGGCTACAGTAGAAGTTGAGGAAATGGTAAGTGCTGATAAAGTGAGACAGCGCCGCGGACTCAGCAATTTCTGGGGCAAATTCAAAGATGGTATTATCGACCTGTTCAAAGAGGAAGAAGATAAACGTTTCTGATCCTGATAAACTGTATTGAGAAAATAACTAACCCATTACTACATAAAGCTGTGACCGAAGGACAGCTTCATTAAATTCAAAGACTATGATTCATTTTGATCTGCCGAAAGAAAAATCATCCATACTGAAAGTGATCGGCGTTGGGGGCGGGGGTGGAAATGCGGTGAACCATATGTTCAGCCAGCAGATTGATGGTGTCAATTTTATTATCTGCAATACCGATGCACAGGCATTGGCCAATAGTGGCATCCCTAACCGGGTGCAGCTGGGACCACACCTTACCCAGGGTTTAGGTGCTGGGGCTAATCCTGATATCGGTCGCCAGGCTACAGAAGAATCTCTCGAAGAGATCAAACGTATCCTGGAAGTAAATACCAAGATGGCTTTTATCACTGCCGGTATGGGCGGTGGTACAGGAACAGGCGGTGCTCCTATCATTGCAAAAATTTGTAAAGATCTAGGGATACTTACTGTGGGTATCGTTACCACCCCATTTGCATACGAAGGAAAGAAACGCCAGCAGCAGGCTGAGGAAGGTATCAAGATACTGAAAGGATATGTTGACACCTTGCTGGTGATCAGCAATGATAAACTGCGCCACCAGTTTGGTAACCTGAAAATGCGGGAAGCATTTGAGAAAGCGGATAATGTATTAGCAACAGCTGCCAAATGTATCACCGATGTGATCAACAGTACCGGCCAGATCAATGTTGACTTTGCGGATGTGTGTACCGTGATGAGAAACGGTGGTGTTGCCATTCTTGGAAATGCGGAAGCAGCTGGCGAGAACCGGGCACAAAAAGCAATCGAAGAGGCATTGAACTCTCCCTTGCTGAATGATAATGATATTCATGGCGCCAAGTGGATACTTATCAATATCAATTCTGCTGAAGGTGAGCATGAGTTTACCATGGATGAAGTGGAAGTGATCCAGAATTATTTACTGAGCCAGGCGGGTGAAGGTACTGATGTGATCCTGGGTATGGGCTATGATAATACACTCGGCAATAAACTGGGGATTACACTAATCGCAACAGGTTTCGAACATAAAGACCCATTTGCAAAAGCAGAACCAAAGAAGGAAGAGCCAAAGAAGGAAGAGAAAATAGTGATGGTGCTGGGCAAAACAGAAGAAGCTCCGATTCCTGTGAAGGCAATAGTAAAGGAAGAAATAAAACCTGTTGTGGAAGAAAAGCCGGCTATTGTTGAAGCGGCTCCTGTAAAGGAAGACCTGCTGGCTCCCAAACTGGTAGAAGAATTTCCGTTGCTGGAATCACCTATGCCATCCGTGAATGATATGGCCGGTGTTCCTTCATCTTATATTAAAGAGCAGGAACCCATTATGGAGCGGTTTGAATTGCAGTTGGAAGAAAAAATACTTAGTAATACTACGGTAAATAAAGACAGTACAACTACTGTTGACAAAATGTTAACGGTAGGAGAATCTGAAAGTATAAATTCGATAGCTCAAACGCAAACCTTATCTCCCTTTTTTAAGAATGAAGAAGAAAAAAATGCTGAGCTGCAGCTGAGCATAAAAGATAGTACTAGTACAACCAGCCCGTTGCCTGCAGCTGCGGGAGGTTATTTGGCCAGACCATCCAATATCTACGCAGAATCAAAAGCAGAGGTATCCACCTCAATGCCTTCTGCCGAAGAGCCGGTCCCTTCATATAAGATCGCCAGTAACGAAGAGGAAGAACTCCTTGAGTTGCAAATGCAGATCGTTGAACGGGATGACATTCCTGCGGCGGATGTGCCTATGGCCTATCAAGCTCAACCACCTTTAGCCACCCAAGTTGAGGATCCGGCGATGCTGGACGAAACAGAGGAGCAAAAACGTAGGGCAGCAGAACGTTTACAGAAATTACGTAATCTGTCATTCAACGTTAATGCAAACGACCCGAATAATGAGTTTGAAACCGTGCCGGCTTACATCCGCCGCAACATGGAATTATACAACAATAATTCCCAGGTAGAGAACTTCTACAGCAACTACGAGGTCAAAACCGACCACAACAATCAAGCACAAATAAGTACGATCAATACCTTCTTGGACGGGAAGAAACCCGATTAATGATTTCGTTCCGATGAAGCCACTACAATAGCTAGTGTTTTTAGTTGTTCCCCCTGATTTTTATCAGGGGGTTTTTTATACCGATTAATACTTGTTAAAAGAAAAGCCAGCGGGTAAATCTGGCTATAATAGTTTTTAAGAAGTTTATTTTCTACAGATCATCATATTTATACTTACGCACTGCCAGGTAAACGTACAACCCGGCAAAAGCAATGGCTGAACCGGCCATGATCAGTTTATCGGGTTTGTCACCAAATATTCCATCCATACCCGGGAAAGCAATCAGTGAATCAGCTACCTGTAGCGGGAGGAAATGTTGTAGTCCCGGAAGTATTTTCCAGAACAACCACATGAAAATAAATTCCAGCAATAAGCCATAAATGAAATATACAATGATAGCTACACCACTACGCCGTAAAATGGTGGCGAGTAAAAGGGCGAACATCAGGTATACAAAAGTTTGTATAAAAGTGTAACCCAGTGTTTCTAAACCGGCAACAATTGAAAAATGAGTGTTGGTCACATTGCACATAATTGCTGTGGCAATAATATTCATGATCGTTACGACTATAGAAATACAGGTAATCAAACCAATCTTGGTATAAATAAATGTTTCTCGTTTCCAGCCGTCAATAATATTTTGCCGGTGCGTTTTGAAATTTACCTCATTAATAAACAGGTTTATAATTACCATCCCCGGGAGATACAATAAGAAACTGGTGGAGAAACAGACGGTTGTCCAAATAGTTTCTTCCGAGAAAAGTTTAAAAATATCATCGCTCATACCCCCGGTCACCCGGCTCATCATTTGAGTATA
>JAEUVP010000373.1 GCA_016786805.1 Chitinophagaceae bacterium
GTTCCTTGCAGTTCAAGTTTATGTAATGGCAAAGTACCACCAGTCGTAAATGTTCCGGATAAAGAATAGGAGCCAAGACTTGCATAGGAAGGGGCATTCAGGTTCCCTTTCCCTTCAATACGGAGATAATAATTTCCTGCATTCAGGTTCGTGTCAATAACAGAGCTAAGTAAAGCACCGGGATTATAAATATTCAATGCTGTTTGAGAAGCACTATATAAAGTTACCTGCATATCCAGGTTTGATCCTGAATTACCTGTTCCCACATTATATGGAATTGCATCCAGCTGGAAACGACCGGTTGCGGGTATAGTGAAACGGATAAGGTCCTGGTCGGTACTTCTTTCCACCACGCCATTCACTGTAAAATGATTACTATTGAAATCAACTTGTGTGGCTGAAGGGAAATTATCGCTAAAGTCATCGGTTCTGTACGTAAAACCATTAAAGCTGGTAATAATATCAAGATCACTTTGCAGGTTAGTGCAACCAAAAGAATTAGGGCCATTATTCCAAAGCGTAAAATTGCGGTAATAGCCCACACCCATAATTGGTGCCCATCCAATCTCGCCAGACCCCACACCGGAATGGTAGTCTGATAATTTATTGCACATCGCATCATAACTGGATTGGTGATAGAGGCCTAATGTATGTCCAGCTTCATGGGCAGCTGCTTCCGACACATTCTTGACATTGTAATTCAGCAATGCAGAGAAAACAAAGCAAGGCGTATTATCGCCCCAGGAGAATGAACCTACAAAAGCCACACCCCCGGCGCTGCCATACCAACTGGAGGATACAGTAAGGATCACCCTCATTCTTTTAGTAACCGGAGCGGCCAGGTATTTGGTGGAATCGGTGGTGACATTGATATTAAACGGCCTGTAATCTTCTGCAACCCGGTTAAAGACTTCGGTTATCTTGGTATTGTCCATACCGGAAGCACCGCATTCAATCGGGCCATTATAGTTCCAACTGGTACCATTTACAGTGTGGCCATCAAAATCAAGAAAGATGACGGCAGAAGCAGAAGGATAACTGCTTAATGCCGGAACCTGTGCATTTATCACCTGTGCGCAGATCAATGAGAGGATCAGCAGGGGGTGACGGAGTAGGTTTTTCATAACAAGGCGGATTTAGAATTTTCTTCAATAGGTACGAAGGGATAAAGGGGTACGGAATAAAAACGGGTCAGTTATTCATTAACAAGGGTATAAAAATCTTTCTTTACAAAACTGTATTGGCCATTCTCGTTTTGCAGCACATACAGGTCTCCATGCTGCATACTGAGAATTCTGCCGGTATATGTAACACGGCCGGTTTCAGGATCAACAACACGGGAAAGAGTAAGCTGTGCACCGGAAAAATTGCTGGAACGGAGAACAATACTTTTTTGTAAGTTATCATTAGCCTGGGTTGCTGTAGAAACCACCTGTCCTTCAAATTTGAAGTCAGTACCGATCTCCATGGCTGTTTTAGCACCCGTTTCAGCACCCAGCAGGCTGGATAGCTTACTGGCACTCACCTGGATGGTTTCAGGCATACCGGCAAATAATTTGGGCTTATTAGTATTCGGCTCGTTGAGCGGAACTTTTTCAGTTTGTGCAAATGAACACAAGCTGCAAAGCGTAATACATACGCTGAGTACGGAGGTACGAAGGCTTTTCATTAGTAGCTTTTATAAGGTCAAAAGGATATTGTTCGGCAGCCAGGATTGGTGGCTGCAGTTTTCAGGGGGGACGGTCACACAAGGTTTGTGAAACTTTTACCGTAATCCAAAAGAAGAAGAAAGAAAATGTGCAAATTAAGGAGTAGTACCAGCAACATTTCGTAAAACTGCGTAGAGGGCACTTGTTTATTTACGAATCAATACTGGTTTGTACTTAGCATGACTAACGTACAGGCTTCTTTTGTTTCAATACCCTTTGCGGCAGCCAGTTCGGCTAATTCGTCATTCTCTGCGCCGGGGTTAAAGATGATGCGCTTCGGTTGCAGTGCTAATATGTAATTATAATACTCCTGCTGGTGTTGCGGGTTCAGGTAGAGAGTTATGGTATCAATATGATCAAAAGGTTTTTTATCCGTTTCAACCGTTACATCGTTTACCACGGCGGCTTTGCGGCCAATAGCCACCACAGGATGACCATGACTTCTTAACCGCTGTACTGCTAAATAACTGTAACGGGAAGGATTGTCGGAAGCACCGAGGACCAGTGTTTTCTTT
>JAEUVP010000465.1 GCA_016786805.1 Chitinophagaceae bacterium
GCACTAAAAAAATGGATCATCGCTGCATTGGTTTTTTCCTGGCTGGGTGATGTATTGCTGATGTTTCAGCAGGAGCAACCCATTTTTTTCCTTTTAGGGTTATCAGCATTTTTAATAGCGCATATATTTTATATTATTTTCTTTCACCAGGTCCGGATAAACGAACAGGTGAAAAGCCGGTGGTGGTTGGTGGCCATCGTGGTTGTTTATTATGCAGTATTGGTGGCTGTTCTCTATCCGAAACTTGGAGACATGAAAGTGCCGGTGCCAGTCTATGGTATCGTTATCAGTTTTATGTTATTACTGGCTCTGCATATGTTGTATATTAAAAACAGTAAAGCCGGCCAGCTGATGATGGCCGGGGCTGTGTTATTTATTTTATCAGATTCTGTATTAGCCATAAATAAATTCTACCAGCCGTTTGAAGCAGCCGGGCTCGTTATTATGCTCACCTATGGAATGGCTCAACTACTGATCACCAAAGGGGCCATTGCCTATATTCATTCAAAATGAAATAAACAGGTTTTAGCGTAAGCTGTATCTTAGCTTGTCTAAAACCAATCCATTGAACAGGGTAGATCGTCTGCACGCCATACTGGTACACCTGCAAAGTAAAAAAAGAGTAACCGCACAAGAACTGGCCGATCGTTTTGATCTCAGCCTTCGTACGGTGTATCGTGATGTAAAAGCACTGGACGAAAGTGGTATCCCTATAATTGGCGAGGCCGGTATTGGTTATTCCATTATGGAGGGCTACCGTTTACCCCCGGTCATGTTCACACAAGAAGAAGCTTCTTCCTTATTATTAGGAGGAAAACTGGTGCAGCAGTTTACAGATGGTTCTGTTAAGAAGCACTTTGATACTGCTATGTTCAAGATCAAGGCAGTATTAAGGTCAACTGATAAGGACTATGTGGAGCAACTGGATGAGCGGATCGCTGTTCACACAGGTCCTGTGCCGGTAAATACTTCGGAACAGCTTTACCTTTCCACCATGCACCAGGCTATTGTCGATAAGAAGGTGATCCATCTCGAATATTTCTCTTCGTATAAAGAGGAAACAACACTCAGAGATGCCGAACCGATCGGTTTATTTTACTATGCCCAGGCCTGGCATTTTATCGGCTGGTGCCGGTTACGGAAAGATTACCGGGATTTCCGGCTGGACAGGATCCGGAAACTCATAATAAAAGAGGAGCAGTTTGATGATACTCCACATCCTTCGTTAAAAGAGTATATTCAGCAAATGACCGAGGAAAGAGAATTACAGGAAATCATTGTCAGCTTTGATAAAGAAGCTGCCCGCTATATGTTGTCTCAAAAATATTACCAGGGCTTCGTATCACAGGAGGAAAAAGAAGGAAGGGTTCGTATGCGTTTTCTTACTTCTCACCCGGAGCCTTTTTGCCGCTGGCTCCTGATGTATACCAATTCAGCCCGGATTGAATCGCCGTCTTCACTGAAAGAAATAATGAAGAAACTACTCCGGGAGCTGACGGGGCATCACAAGTAATTTTTATAGCCTAAAACATCCTGACACAGGGCTGTCACTAACCGATAGTTTTTTTGTGTAACAAAACAGAAAAACTATGAATCAAAAGTCAATTCCAGCTATCCCGGTTATTTTCTTTACCACCCGGACCAGCCTGAAAGACATCCGGCAATTTGTGGGCAATGTGGCCGAACAACTCTATGCGGAAGCCGCCCGCCAGCATTTACTGCCAACAGGCCCTTTGCACTGGATCTATAATAGTGCAGATGGAAAACCGGATACCATTTTTACACTGGAGATCTGTTTACCGGTTAATAAAGAACCGGCAGAAGAATCAATTTTTCTTTTTAAGGAATTACCTCCTTTTCATTGTGTAAGTGTCTTGCATCATGGGGCATGGGATCATTTGTATGAAACCTATGACCGGGTGATCGGGGATATATACGCCAATGGCAAACAGATGACGGGTTTTTGCCGGGAGCAATATCTCTATATGGATTTTAATAATCCTGGTAATAACCTGACGGAAGTGCAAATTGGCATTTAAGAAAATCATCTGTATATGAAAATATTGATCCTATCGCTGCTGGCAACGGGTTTGTTGGCTGTGACCACCGAAAAACAATCAAAAAATAATAAACCTGGTAATATGAAAATGAATGCAGGTATTATAACACCCAAATTGAGTGAGACAAAAGAATTTTATACCGCTGTATTAGGCTTTACAGTAAAATTTGAGAATGAGTGGTTTGTTTTATTGCAAACGCCCGGTGGAGAAGACATGATCAGTTTTTTACAACCTGGTCATCCTTCACAGCAACCCGTTTTCCAGTCCGGCTTTCCCGGAAAAGGTGTTTACCTGACCATTGAAGTGGAGGATGTGGATGAAGTATATGCCCAAATTAAAAAGAAAGTTATTCCCATTGAAGTGGAACTGCGTAATGAGGCCTGGGGCGACCGGCATTTTGCCATTATTGATCCGAATGGAATAGGGGTTGATATTGTAAAATATACAGCACCATAATGATTCCTTTCAACAGTTGCTTGCAGGGAAAAACTGATGCAGTACATTTGAGGGAATAAACAATGATATGCAGACAGATTTCCTGGTTATTGGTTCCGGTATTGCAGGCCTTACATATGCGTTAAAAGTAGCGCAGGAATTTCCGGATAAGAAAGTAGTGGTGATGACGAAAGCCACCGCTGACGAAACCAACACCAAGTATGCACAGGGTGGTATTGCTGTGGTGAATGACCTGGAAAATGACAGCTTTGAAAAGCATATTGAAGATACACTAATTGCCGGTGATGGCTTATGTAATGAAAAAGTGGTGGAGATCGTCGTTAAAGAAGGGCCGGACAGGGTGAATGAGATCATTGAATGGGGCGCCAGATTTGACAAAGAAAAAGATGGTGATTATAAATTGGGAAAAGAAGGAGGGCACTCCGAATACCGTATCCTGCACCATAAGGATATAACGGGGAAGGAAATGGAAAGAGCCTTAATAGATGCGGTGGCTGCTCAAAAGAACATTGAATTCATCAAACATTGTTTTGTTATTGATATCATCACTCAGCACCATTTGGGTTACCTGATCACCAAGTCAACTCCCGATATTGAATGTTATGGTGTATATGTACTGAACCTGGAAACAAACCGGATTGAAAAGATATTAGCGAAAATTACATTACTGGCAACCGGTGGTAACGGACAGGTGTACCGAACCACTACCAACCCTTCTATTGCAACAGGTGATGGAGTAGCCATGGTCTATCGTGCCAAAGGCCGGATTGAAAATATGGAGTTCATACAGTTTCATCCTACTGCTTTATTTGAGCCCGGTTTAAAAGGACAGGCCTTCCTGATCACCGAAGCAGTGCGGGGCGATGGAGGCATTTTGCGGAATAAGAATGGAGAAGCGTTCATGGAAAAATATGATCCCAGGAAAGACCTTGCACCAAGGGATATCGTAGCAAGAGCGATAGATAGTGAAATGAAGAAAACCGGTACGGAGCATGTGTGGCTGGATTGCCGTCATTTCAGTAAGGAGAAATTCATTGAACACTTCCCCAATATTTATGAGAAGTGCCTATCCATTGGGATTGATATTGCGAAGCATATGATACCCGTGGCACCGGCGGCGCATTATAGTTGCGGGGGAATTAAAACAGATGAGTGGGGCCGGAGCTCGGTTAAGAATTTGTATGCCTGTGGAGAATGCTCCAGTACGGGCTTGCATGGTGCGAATCGGCTGGCCAGTAATTCGCTCCTGGAAGCCATGGTATTTGCCCACCGTTGTTTTATTGACGTGAAGGAAAAGGTAAGATCAGTAGAGATCAAAGAAAATATCCCGGACTGGAATGCCCGCGGTACCGCTGAACCAAAGGAAATGATCCTGATCACTCAAAGTTTGAAAGAACTACAACTGGTGATGAGTGATTATGTTGGTATTGTTCGGAATGATGTGCGTCTTCAAAGAGCTATGCGCCGGCTGGACCTGTTGTGGGAAGAAACAGAACAATTATACCAAAGCACTTCGCTATCCACTCAGTTGATGGAGTTGCGTAATATGATCACGGTGGGATACCTGATCGTTAAGGGAGCTGCATTCCGTAAAGAAAGCCGTGGCCTTCATTACAACACCGATTACCCGGGTCAGAGCGAACTGGTACAGAATATAGTGTTGTAGTTGGTTATCTTTGTGCATTATGTATTATCTCATTTACGGGTTTTTGTACCTGGTTTCTTTATTGCCTTTAAGGGTGTTATATTTTTTTGGCGATGGTATTTATGGATTGGTATTTTATATCATTAAATACCGCCGTGATGTGGTGATGAACAACCTTAAAATTGCTTTTCCCGATAAGACAGCAAAAGAAAGGATGCGCATCGCTAAAGATTTTTACCACAATTTTATTGACACGTTTATTGAGACGATCAAATTTATTTCCATTTCTAAAAAGGAGATACAGCGCAGAAGTACGGGAGAGTTTGAGATCATCAATGCAATGATCGAGAAAGGGAGGAATGTGCATATCATGGCAGCCCACCAGTTTAACTGGGAGTTTACCAACCTGTTATATGCAATGAACCTGAAAACACCCTTTGTCGGCGTCTATATGCCCATTGCCAACAAAGCATTGGACAAGATATTTTTTGATTTCAGGAAGCAATTTGGGACCATCCTGATCTCTGCACCGGATTTTAAGAATAAAATGCACCAGGTTTTTTCCGGGCAACATGTGCTGGCACTGGCTGCAGACCAAAACCCCGGTAACCCCTCCAATGCCTATTGGGTTAATTTTATGGGC
>JAEUVP010000487.1 GCA_016786805.1 Chitinophagaceae bacterium
GGTCTCCATGGCCGTTGGGAGCTCATCCATACTCATCCCACCGTAATTATGGACGTAGCGCACAATGTTGATGGCATCCGTCAGCTGGTACAACAAACAGAACTTACGGAGCATCAGCAGTTACATATTGTAATGGGTATGGTAAAAGATAAAGAAGTGGAAAAAGTGCTGACTTTGTTGCCTAAGGAAGCCCACTACTATTTTACAAGAGCTCATATACCGAGGTCATTACCTGAAAATGAGCTGGCAGCTAAAGCAGCAACACTACAATTAAAGGGAGAAACATTCCCGGATGTCAACAAAGCCCTCCACAAAGCATTGGAAAAAGCAAACCCAGAAGACCTCATTATTATTTGTGGCAGCGTTTTTCTTGTTGGAGAAGTAAATACAGCCATTCATTAAAAGACCGAAGTACGGTCAGGAGAATAGTTTATCAATGGTTTCAGCATCCAGCAGTTTTGTTATGAAAGCATCCCCATAGATCTTCTCTTTAGTAACCCCTCCTTTCCTGATCGCCTGTTTAAGGTTCTTCAGACAAAGAGAACGATCCATCAACCCTGCCGCTGCCCTGGCCATCAGGTAATAAGCATTCAAATGAGCTGGTTGAAAAAAAGAAAGTATATAGGCTGTCTTGTACGCCTGCCCATACTGCCTGATCTCCATGAACTGAAAATAGTTCTCCGAACAAAGCCGCCAGCTGAAATCGAATTTTCTTTCCCCTGATAATTGATAATATTCATTACTGCTGTTCCTGTTCAGCTTACTGCTCATGGCCTTCCAGGTATCGTCATTACTGATTGAAATATCATTCATGGCAACTGACTGACTGAAAAGCAACGAAAATTCATCCATATACTTTCTTTCCTCCTCCATACTTTCCGAAAAACTCCGCCTGCTTTGCTTAAATCCTTTTGCTGATTTGATTTGTTGCAGCAAAGAATCAGCTGTTTTTTCAAAGCCATGCAGTTGTTTATATTCATTAGCCTCCAGCCAGGCATGATACAGTACTTTCTCATCCCTGATCATTTTTTTCAATTGTTCATCTATTGCTGGTTGACCGGGTAGCAACGATTCCTCACCTGATAACCAATAAGCAGCTATACTCAATTGCTCAACCGGTGGCCAGCTATGCCCGCCATTAAATAAAAGAAGAAGGCTTGACTGGTCCGCCAGGTCCAGTGTTTCATTCGCCTGCAGCATTTCTTCAAAATTCATATCTACAGTACCAACGATCCAGGCAAAAGGAATTTTCCGGGCATTAGCTGTGCTCCTTTCGCCTGCAAAAGCAGCTCCACAGGCAATAACGCCATCAATTATATCATTTGTTTCTGCATAGAAAGAAGCCATCCTGGCTCCACCGGAAAAACCTGCGAGCCATGTCTTACTTATTCCAACAGGAAATCTTTCCAGCAGGTCTTTATGAATAGCGGCAATGGCATTGACAGAAGAAGCCGCATCGAAATTGCGGCTATTATAAGAGGAGGTAAGAATAATACCATACTTCGCCGCTACGGAACGATACTTAGTAACCGGCACTTCGCCCCTTCCCCCGGGATCAAGAAATAACAGCACAGGATATTTCTTTGTTTTTGTATAATCATTTGGAAGATAAAGACTGTAAGACTGTGCAGTATCTGACAAACAGGATATCTTAATAACAGAATCAACAGGAATACCCTGTGCTGTTATCCTGTCACTGAGAATGAACAGCAACTGGGAAAAAATTATTGTTTTAAATCGTATCCTCATCCGGCCCGGCTGGTTTTAGTACAAGCTACTTTATTCCCTTCGTCCGGGAACTGCATTTATTACAAACGGGATTTTTTGATCGTCTGACGAAAATATTACCAGCTAACCTGCCCCATTTTTTCCAGGGCATACAGGATGCAACTCACATGCATCGCCTGTATTATTTTATTTTCCTTCAGCAATTCCTTCAGTTCATCAATGGTTAGGTACACAACTTCGATCTCTTCGTTGGCATCCAGTTTTTGTTCGGCTACTTTTTTCCCGCCCCTTGCCAGGAACATGTGCAGCAAATTATTATTGGAGGAAGGATTGGCAGATATTTTTCCCAGGTAATCATAGGACGAAAAGCTGTAACCCGTTTCTTCCAGCAATTCACGGGCAATGGCTTCCTGCGGGTTACTGTCTGTATCATCCACGCAGCCTCCGGGAATTTCGATACAAACTTCCCCTAACGCATGACGATACTGGCGAACCATCACAATGCGTCCGTCTTCCGTAACAGGCACAGCGGCCACCCAGGTGGGAAATTCATACACATAATAAGGATCAATGATCTTCCCCATCGGGGTTTCGCATCTATCCTTTCTTACCGTGAACCAGAGATCTTTAAAGAGGTATTCAGAAGAGAGAATTTTCCATTTCATAGTAACAGTTCATGGTTGATAGTTCATGGTTCATTGCTGTCGAAGGATTACCATGAACAACCTGGTTTACCATTTCATTCGTTCCCGCAAGCTGGTAATATGTGCCACATGGTGTTTGCCATGCCAGGCATACATACCCAGCAGGTACCAAAGACGGAATGTTTTCTTATAATCAGGACGGAAGACCGTACGGTTATTCCAGTCATTATCGGCTACATCCTTCAGTGCTTCATGCCAGCGGGCATGCAAAGCATGCAATAAGGTAATTGAAATATTGATCGGCAATTTTTGTACATCATGCATCTCCGCCCAAAGTTTTTCATCGTAGGATTTGATTATCGGGTTATCTTCTGTTATTGCCAGTTTGAACCGGCAATAAGCGTTGATATGACTATCAGCCACATGATGCACTAACTGGTGAACTGTCCACCCTCCTTCCCGGTAAGGGGTTTGTAATTGCTGCTCGTCCAGGTTGAGTACCGCATTCTCTAATTGCAATGGCAGGAATTTTATATCGGCCAGCCATTCTACTTTTTGCTCGATAGAAAAAGGCTTCGGTTCATACTCACCAATGGGGTAGCGAAGATCAACAGTCATTGTTGCCATACGAATATTTATTTAATGATACTGATCAGTTCCACTTCAAAGATCAGGGTCGCACCACCGGGTATATCACTGCCGGCACCCCGGTCGCCATAAGCCAGTTCGGAGGGTATCCATAACCGCCAGTGACTTCCTTCTTTCATTAATGGCAAAGCGATCTGCCAGCCCTTGATCAGGGAACGCAACGGGGCTGAAAACGGCTGTCCTCTTTTAAACGAATTATCAAACTCTTTTCCATTCAGCAGGGAGCCTTTGTAATGTGCCTTCACACTATCCGTCACCAAGGGTTGGGGGCCGGTTCCTTCTTTGATCACCATATACTGCAGACCTTCCGGCAATTCAACAATACCTTCTTTTGTTTTATTCGACTGAAGAAAAGCATTGCCTTCTTCTTTTTGCTTGTCAATTTTACCAGACATAAATTCTTTTAGTTTATTTTGAATACTCATACTGAAAATTTTATTCTTCTCTTAATGAATGACCCGTCAGGCTAATGAACACGTCTTCCAGGTTTGCCTGTTTAACTTCTTTAGGTCTTTCAAAACCTGTAGCCACTAAATTATCAATCAGCCGGTCGGGACTGTCTAAAGCCACAATATTCCCGGAGTCAATGATCGCAACCCGGTCACACAAATATTCGGCCTCGTCCATATAGTGTGTGGTGATGATCACCGTTGTTCCCCGTTCCCGGATATTTTTTACCAGTTCCCACAAACTTCGCCTGGCCTGCGGGTCAAGGCCGGTAGTGGGCTCATCCAGGAAAATGATACGGGGCTCGTTGATCAGCGTGGTGGCCACAGAGAACCGTTGCTTTTGCCCGCCACTCAGGTCTTTGAATTTTGCTTTGGCTTTATCTTTCAGGTTCACCGTTTCGAGTAATTCCATCGGTTCAACTTCGCGGTTATATAAGCCACAAAACAATTCTATCAGCTGCACGAGGTTCAGTCCGGGATAGTAACCGCTTGATTGCAATTGCACCCCAATGATCTTTTTTATTTCATTGGGCTCTTTATCAAGATTAAGTCCGTCCACCACGACTTCACCACTGGTTTTTTCTCTCAATGTCTCAATGATCTCTAAAGTGGTTGATTTACCGGCACCATTGGGCCCAAGCAAACCAAATATCTCCCCTTCATACACCTCAAAGGAAATTCCTTTGACTGCATTAAAAGCTCCGTAATTCTTAACAAGATTCTTTACCGAGATGATCGTATTCGCCATGTGTATGAATTAGTGTGATAAAGATAATTCCATTTTCACATCTGCCGTCAGGAAAGGTGCTCCCGTAACGGGTACATGACGGAACCCATATTTTTCGTACAAGCCTAACGCTGTCTTTAACTGGCTGTTAGAGTATAAAATAATTTTTTTAGCACCAAGCTCCTTCGCTGCCGACAGGCAACGTTCCAGCAGTAACTTACTGATACCTTTTCCCTGGTACGCAGGTGCCACCGTCATTTTCACCAACTCATACTCTTCTTCGCTTTCCTTCCACAGGCCCGCCGTGCCAATGATCTCAGCTCCTTCTTTGGCCAGGAAGATACAACCACCCCTGGCGATAACAGTCCCTTCCGGATCGTTGAGTATTTCCAGGTCATGGCTTTCGGTAAGATTAAACTTATCCAGCCATTCCAGGTTCAGCCCTTTAAACTCAGGCTGGTATTTACTCTCGTATTTTATTAACTCAATCATTTTCTTCCAGGCATTTTTCGAGTTCTTCCATCATTAATTTGCTTCCCACAAAAAAGGGTGACCGCTGGTGCAATTCAGTGGGCATCACATCCAATATCCGCTGCCTGCCATCGGTTGCTTTTCCACCTGCCACTTCCACGATAAAACCAAAAGGGTTACACTCATATAATAAACGCAATTTTCCTTTTGGTTTATCAATGGTGCCGGGATAAGTAAAGATGCCACCCTTGATCAGGTTACGGTGCACATCAGCCACCATGCTCCCAATATAACGTTGTGTGTAAGGGCCTCCATTTGTCTTATCTTTTTTCTGGCAGGCTGTGATGTATTTTTTTACACCTTCTGAATATTTGAAAAAATTCCCATGGTTCACTGAATAGATCCTTCCTGTCTCCGGGCATTTGATATCAGGATGACTTAACGTCCACTCCCCGATTGAGGGATCCAATGTAAACCCATTGACTCCTCTTCTTGTGGCATAGACCATCATCGTGGAAGAACCATAGATCATATAACCTGCTGCCACCTGCTGGTTACCGGGTTGTAAGAAATCCGCAGCTGTCGCAACAGTTCCTAATGGAGACACCCGGCGGTAAACACTAAAGATCGTTCCGATCGAAACATTCACATCAATATTTGCACTTCCATCCAGCGGATCAAAGAGTACCACATATTTTGATTTCTTGCTTACTTCATCATCGAAGATCACAAAATCATCCAGCTCTTCACTGGCAATGCCGGCACAACTGATCCCATGCCGCAACACACCCATGAACTGGTTGTTGGCATATAAATCCAGTTTCTTCACCTCTTCTCCCTGTACATTAATAGTACCTGCATCACCGAGGATATCCACCAACCCAGCCTTATTCACTTCCACATTCACTCTTTTTGCGGCCAGTCCCATATCTCTGAGGAGGCTTGACAGTTCACCTGTGGCATGTGGAAAGTCCCGGAGCTGCTGGATAGTGAATTCATCGAGGGTCAGAACTTTACGGTTGACGATCATACAAGCAGGTTTAGGTTGAGGCAAATGTAAGGCTTTGCCCCATAGTTGAAAAGTTGATATGTTAAGTGGTTTGCAAGTAGCGCAAATACCCGATTTTTGCACTCTTATAAACCCGGCATTCTGCAATGAAAGTATTCAAATTCGGTGGCGCCTCCGTCAATAGTGTGGAAAGGATCAAAAACCTGGCTGCCATTCTTCAGCATTACCCCCATGAAAAATTACTCATTGTTATTTCTGCCATGGGTAAAACAACCAATGCCCTGGAAAAAGTAACAGAGGCTTTTTATACCGGCAAAAAAGAGGACGCCCTGCAATTATTTGAACAGGTAAAACAACAGCATCTCAGTACGGCTAAGTACCTGCTCGTTACACATTACCTGGCTTGTGAAGCCCAGCTCCGTGATTTCTTTACCGAAGTGGAATGGCTGCTGCATGATAAACCGGTTCGTGATTATGACTATTATTACGACCAGGTCGTTTGCGCCGGGGAGTTATTATCAACGGCCATTGTCAGTGCTTATCTCAATGAAGCTGGTATCGGTAATCAGTGGATAGATGTCAGGGATATTTTCAGAACGGATGACGATTTCAGGGATGCCAATATTGACTGGACATTCACTCAAACTGCTGTCGGGAATGTGGTGGTTCCTGCTTTGCAACAACACAGGATTGTGCTGACACAGGGATTCATTGGTGCTACTGATGAAAATGAAAGTACCACGCTGGGAAGAGAGGGAAGTGATTACAGTGCAGCCGTATTTGCCAATATGCTGGATGCAGAAAGCCAAACCATCTGGAAAGATGTGGAGAGTGTGATGAATGCGGACCCTAAAAAATTCCCGGAAGCTCAACCTATTGCTGAATTAAATTATAATGAAGTGATCGAGATGGCTTATTACGGTGCACAGGTCATCCATCCGAAAACGATCAAGCCATTACAGAATAAAGGCATCCCGTTGTATGTAAAATGTTTTTTAGATCCTTCCCTGGCCGGAACGGTCATTCATAATAAACCGGTGCATAACCTGCCACCTGTTATTGTATTAAAAGAAAAACAGGTGATGCTGAAACTCACGTCGAAAGATTTTTCATTTGTGGGTGAGCATCATGTCGGGCAATTATACAGCCAGTTTGAAAAACTGCACTTAAAACCCAACCTGACACAGAATGGTGCCATCAGTTTTGTTTGTGTACTGGATGACTGGGCGGAGAAAGTAGAGAAATTAGCTTTTGAAGCGTCATCAATATTTGATGTGGAGCTAATGAAAGGTCTATCCCTGTTAACGGTTCGACATTACACGAAAGAAGCATTTGAAAAATTAACGGAAGGAAAAACAATTTTGCTACGGCAACAAACCCCGGAAACAATACAATTGCTGTTGCAATAAGATCATTTCTCTTCCACGGTAATGGTCTGGATCATTTTCTTGGCAACAGGTTTATCATTGAG
>JAEUVP010000513.1 GCA_016786805.1 Chitinophagaceae bacterium
CACCCGGATAACAGGGTCACTCTTCGTAAGGATGGGAGTATTAAAGTGGCATATACCCGGACAAATTATACAGCTTTTGAAAAACTAAAAGAAAAACTAAAACAGGTATTTGTAAAATTAGGGGAACTTGACCCCGATTATAAGGATACCTGGTGGAATGGGTATGACCTGGATGTAAGTGGTATGAGCCACCAGAATGGGACACTTCGGTTTGGAACTGATCCCTCCACTTCAGTACTTGATATTAATTGCAAAACACATGACCTGGATAATCTTTATGTAGTTGATGCGAGTTTTTTCCCCAGTTGCGGAGCCTTTAATCCGGCGCTGACGATTGCGGCCAATGCATTAAGAGTCGGAGATCATATTATTAATAACCTGCTCTCCGGCACTACTGTAAAAACGGCAATACTAAAGCAAGCAATGCTATAATAAATTAAACAGTCTTTATCTCGTAGCAGTTAGTCCTGACTGCCGCAAGCAGGTTTGGTTAATGGAGGGTTCTTGTTCCCAGGAACCCTTTTAAATAGTAAGACAATGGAAGAATTTGCATTAAATACAACAATCACGATCAGCCATGCTGTGGAAATACTGGCAGCCATAATTATCGGAGTGGCTGTAATACAAGTGTTGCTTAATTATTTCCGGATATTCTTTCAGCCTGTATGCAGAATCACCAAAGAAGAGATTCGGGTAAGATTTGGGAGCTCTGTTGCTGTATCTCTTGAATTATTACTGGGCGCAGATGTGCTGGCTACAGCGGTGGCACCCAGTTGGGATGATATTGGAAAGCTGGCAGCCATCGCTGTATTACGAACCGCATTAAACTATTTCCTGGACCGGGAGCTGAAACACTCAAAATCTATTGCCTGACGTCAATCAGGCGACAAACCATTTGCTTATTCCTTTATCTCTTTGCAGCATGAGAGTAATGCCTATACAGGTTGTTTCGGGTTCAAAAGGGTGGAAACAGATGAAAGCTGCATTTACCAGGAACTGGAACCATTACCTGCAGGAGGCACTGGGGTTAGCTATTTTCATGATCTCAGCATGTTTTTTTGGGGCTTTGATTTTTTCTGAGCAAAGCCCTTTGTACCGGTTTTTTCCCTCTGATTTTTCCCGCACTATTTTGATGGGAATGATGATGGGACTGACAGCTTTATTTATTTTCTATTCCAGGGTTACATCGCCAAGTGGTTCGCAGATCAACCCGGCCGTGACGCTTACTTTTCTGCGGCTTGGTAAAATGTGCCGTTACGATGCCCTTTTCTTTATCATATTTCAAATAGCCGGGGGAACACTGGCCGTATATATGATGCGGTTAGTGATGGGACAACTGCTTACCGCAGATCCCGTTCATACTGTTGCAACAGTTCCGGGCAGGTATGGGGTTGTTCCGGCCCTGGTGGTTGAATTATTGATCGCCTTTACAACTATGAGCCTCGTACTTTTCACTTCACATCATGAGAAGTGGAACCGTTATACCCGAATTTTTGCTGCTTGTCTTGTTTGCACCTGGGTAATTGTTGCCGGACCTATTTCTGGCTTTGGAATGAACCCCGCCCGTTCTTTGGCCAGTGCCATTACTTCCGGCACCTGGACCTCAATCTGGATATACCTGCTGGCGCCTTTAACCGGTATGCTCCTGGCAGCAGAAATTTTTCTTATTTCAGCAAATAAGGGAAAAAAATTGAAACAAATGAGAAAGCCAATAGAAGGGGGAGATCGTACGAAATGTATGGAGCCACTGGAATTTAAATTATAATTTTTTTGTTATGAAAACCATGATAAAGTTTTTTTCGTTATTCTTTATTGCTGTGAATTTACATTTTACAGGCCTTGCACAGGTGCTGAAAGTGGATGCGGTGGGAATTACTGTCAGCGATCTTGATAACTCTGTTAATTTTTATACAGATGTACTGGGATTTAAGAAGGTCAGTGAAACTGAAGTGCAGGGAGATGAGTATGAAAAATTACAAGGACTCTTTGGCATCCGGATGCGGATAGCAAGATTGCAACTGGGAGATGAGTTTATTGAGTTAACAGATTACCTGACCAGCGGGGGCCGCAGCATACCCGGGGATTTCAAAAGCAATGACCTGGCTTTTCAGCATATCGCCATTGTGGTGAGTGATATGGAAAAGGCATATGCACAACTGAGAAAATTCAATATTGAGCATGTTTCCTCAGGTCCCCAAACATTACCAGCGAGTATACCGGAAGCTGCCGGAATAAAGGCATTTTATTTTCATGATCCTGACAAACACAAGTTGGAATTGATCTTTTTTCCAACCGGCAAGGGACAATCTAAATGGCAACAGGCCAAAGGCAAACTTTTTCTGGGAATAGATCATACGGCTATTGGTGTAAGCAATACTAATAACAGTGTGAAGTTTTACCAGGATATGCTGGGTATCGAACGAAAAGGGGATAGCTGGAACAAGGGTAATGAACAGGCTCATTTAAATTTTATCGAGAATGCAAGCCTTCATATCACAGGCCTCCGTGCAGCCGCAGGGCCGGGTATTGAATTTTTGGAATATATCATCCCCGGGCCCGGAAGGGCTTACCCTGCAGACAGCAAAACCGATGATATCTGGCATTGGCAAACCATACTGATCACAGATGATGCAACTAAAATTTACCAGCAACTAAGGTCAGGAGGTTATACCATTATATCCAAAGAGCTTGTTCAGGTAAAAGATAAAAATGAAAAGCTGCATAAATCATTTATTGTCCGGGATGCAGATGGTCATGCACTGCTCATTCGGGAGCAATAAAAAACCTCTTAAAGTAAGCACGATGAAAAAAATATTTTTCTTGCTATTTCTTGTTCCTGTATGTTCAGGTAAAATAAATGCACAAGGTTGCAGCGATGCCGGAGTGTGTACCATCCATTCAATAAAGAACAATACATGGGGAGATGGACAAGAGGAAAAGGCCAATACGGTCGTGGCAGGTTTTGCTTTTGGAAAAGGGGAAGATAATATTTCCTACTATACTCCTTACCTGGAGTACACCCGGGCTTTTAAATCGGGAACAGCCCTAACAGTCAAATTCAATTATGTTATTTCTGATGGCCGGCTGGCTACAACCTCCGGTATCAGTGATGTTTTCATTACAGCCAGCCAGGCATTTGATAAAAGAAAAGCAGTGCGGAAATCATTTATCCTGGGAGCTAAAATTCCCCTGGATCATGCAGAATTGGGGAAAGGAAATATTGAGCTGCCTATGCCTTATCAACCCAGTCTGGGTACTTATGATCTCATTACAGGGTTTAATTTCTTTTATAAATCTTTTGGTGCTACAGCTGCCTTTCAAATCCCGTTGATCAATGAAAACAGGAATAAATTTCTTCCTTCCGATTATCCGGCACATCCTTTTGTTTCTGAATACCTGCCCACCAACCAATTCAGCAGAAAACCCGATGGTTTACTCCGGGTTTCTTATAGCTGGGAGTTAAATCAAAAATTCTCTATCCGTCCAAGTTTGTTGGGGATTTACCATTTTGATGATGACAGTTATGTAAACAGTGCTCAACAACGGGTGGATATTTTCGGATCCAGGGGATTAACCCTGAATGGAAATGTTTTCTTTAACCTGAAAACAAGCCGGATGAGCGAATTTGAATTGGCACTAGGGACTCCTTTGTGGTGCGACCTTCCCGTCCTGATGGACTGACCCGTTCATTTGTGGCTTCGTTGGATTACCGTATCAGTTTTTAGAAATTCAGTAATAAGTCAGAGAACCGACAGATGATAACAGTATAATGACCCAGTTTTGAAAAAACTATAATTATGAAGCAACTTTTTTTTTCCGTTACCCTGCTTATTGTTTCTTTTAGTATGGATGCCCAGGAAGGCCCAAAAGGACTGAACATTAATGATGCCGCTCCTGATTTTACAGCAAAAGACCAAAATGGTAAAGCGGTAAATCTCAAAGAAAACTTAAAGAATGGTGCGGTGGTGCTGGTCTTTTACCGGGGGCAATGGTGCCCTTATTGTAACCGCTACCTGAAAAGGCTGGAGGATTCAATGTCTCTTGTCAGTAATAAAGGGGCTAGTCTTATTACTGTTACACCGGAGACAGCAGAGGGAATTGCAAAAACAATTGAGAAAACAAATGCGACATACCCGATATTGTATGATGAAGGACTCAGTATTATGAAAAGGTATGATGTTGCGTTTAAAGTGGATGATAAAACTGTTGAAAAATATAAGGGCTATGGAATAGATTTTACCAAAGCAAATGGTGAAAGTAATGGGCCAAACCTGCCTGTTCCAGCCGTTTTTGTTATCAGCAAGGAAGGAAAGATCATATTCCGGCATTTTGATAAGGATTATACCAAAAGAGTTTCTGTAGCCGAGATTTTGGAGCATTTATAGAGCCTGTAGATGGATGTCAAACAAATGGCTGGGTAATTCCAGCCATTTGTTGTTTAGAGTAAACCAGGCGACAGTCAACAAGGATTGTTTATTGTTCTTTTGTACAGGATGCATGCAGATACTATTACGATATGTCCGTTATGTAATGATGCAGTTGATAAATTGCTTTACCGCTATCATATTGATGGGGAAAAGCAGGTAATTGAGAAGATAAAACAGCAAAACCCCGGATGGTCAGTGCAAGACGGAATTTGCAGCCGGTGCGTAGATTATTATCACACTGAAGTCGTAATCCAACAACGCATCCTGCCGGAAGTAGGGCCATATTTCCCCGTAAAAAGTGCCGATGAATTTATCATTCTCCCAACTGGTTTAAGGCTGGATGCCGACCAGCGGTTTACCGGAAAGGGGATTACCATTTGCTTTATTGATAGTGGGTTTTATATTCATCCCGACCTGGTAAAGCACCGGAATAGGATCAAACTTATCTACGACATCACGGATCCGGCAAAGAAAGCTGAATATTTTACCAGGCCTCACCCTGAAAGCTGGCATGGAATGATGACCTCCGTGGTTTGTGCAGGGGATGGATATTTGAGTAAGGGGCTATACAAAGGAATTGCAAGCGATGCAGAACTGGTTTTACTAAAAGTGCAAAACCAGGAGGGAAAAATTACCGCCAAAAATATTGCTAGTGCTTTAAAGTGGGTGCAGAATCACCATAAAGAATTTGATATACGCATAGTCAATATAAGCCTTGGGACAGATGAAACAGTTTCCTACAGGAAAAGTGAGATTGATATTCTTGCAGAACAGCTGATCAGCGAAGGGGTTATTATAGTAGCTGCTGCCGGTAATGAAGAAACTGGAGTTATCAAGCCCCCGGCTAATTCACCAAATGTAATTACCGTAGGCGGATCCAATGATAACAACAAACTGAACCAGTTGGTAAATGAACTGTACCATTCTTCGTTCGGAAAAACAATGGACGGGCTGATGAAACCTGAATTAATAGCCCAGGCCATCTGGGTAGCAGCTCCTCTCTTACCAGGAAGCAAAGAACAACTAGAATCAGAATTGCTGTACGGATTATTGAAATTAAGCGGAGAAGAATTGATACAATCATTTTCAGCTTTACAAGGGAAAAATAGTTTGGGTATAACGTTGCCGGAAGTGAATGATTCATCCCGGTTAAAAGAAGCAATTGTAAAAAGAATCCAGGAGTGTAAATTTATTTCACCACATTATATGCATGTTGATGGAACCTCATTTGCTGCTCCCGTCGTCACTGCTGTTATTGCACAATTATTGGAAGCAGCTCCGCAACTTACTCCTGCAGCGGCCAGGGAAATACTTTTCAGTACCGCTAAAAGAATACCCGGCTGGCCGGCCGAAAGACAGGGATTTGGGCTTATTGCACCCCGTAAAGCCTTGTTTAAAACCTTAAAAAAGTCATTTATTATGAAACCCGAAATTTCTCCTGCATTCAATGAACAGCAGCAGATTATAAGTTTTTACCTGCAGCATGAGTGTGCTTCGCAGGTATCCCTGGCCGGAAATTTTAATCATTGGGCCCAAGATATTCTTTTGATGGAACCCGGGGAGAACGGAGTATGGAAGATCGACATTCCGATGCTGCCAAAAGGAAGATACCAGTATAAATTCTTTGTCGACGAAAAAGTATGGATTGAAGATGTAAATAATCCTTATCGGGAGCCTGATGGGTTTAGTGGCTTTAACAGTATACTGATAATAGAAAATTAATTCGAATGGTATTGATAAATATTATACTGGTAATGACGGCAGCTTACCTTGGTGCGGGTTTGATTTTTTCGGTTCCATTCCTATTAAAAGGTGTGACAAAAATTGATGAAGGAAC
>JAEUVP010000521.1 GCA_016786805.1 Chitinophagaceae bacterium
CTTCCTTCAATGATTTCTAAGGAGAACTTCGCTTCCTACCGCACCTTGCTTCCGCTTCAACTGGCTGTATTTTGGCTGATCATTGACCAGGCGGGTTATTTTGTCCGGAACATTCCTTTCAAGAATTATTGGGGTCTTGCATTTGTATTCTTATTATTTATTACAGGATTCTACAATTACAATTTCCAATTTGTAAATCCACTACGGAAGGAGTATCAGAAGATTTCTCTTTACATGGACCAGCATATGCAAAGCGTCCCAGATACAGTGTATTTTATCAGGCCCGATAAAAGAATTTTTACTTCCTTATATTCTACCCGGAGTACCGGTGATGAATTCGGGAGCCCCTCCAGCACCCGGGATTGGGTACCCGAACCCCTTGTCAGGCAATATATCTTTGAGAAGACCAACAGCCGGGAAATAGCCGGGAAAGTTAAGGTCGTTCAATTTGCAAGTATGGATGAATTCAATAAGCAAGGATTTGCGGCGACGACTAATTCGGTTGTCATCTCTGTGGATGAAATTCTTCAATAGGATTATTTAAGAGCATGCGCAACTATTAGTACCAGTACAACTGAATTTTCATTTAGATGATTTATTCTGGGTATTACTTTTGCGAATAAATTATTCCACTTTGCGAAACTGATTCGCTAAAAAAATAAATTCCTTTCCTTGTCCCGGAATGGAACTTTGCCGGTACTGTATTACCGGAACCTTTTACTAAAACACTTTACGCATGAAACGATCCTTCCGGCCACCGGCCTGGTTTGTGAACGGGGACAGGGCCGCTTACCTGATCACGGGTTTTCTCCGGGAGGACCTGACCGATGAGGAAAGGGAGGAACTGGATGAATGGATCAGTGCGAGTGATGAGAACATGCATCTCTTTGAAAGAGCTACTGATGAATCACTATTGGATGATTACCTGCGTTGGTACAGTGAACGGGATGTGGAAGCGCGGCTTAAAGAAGTGAAGGAACGTATACGATTGGCGGATTCGTCCCCGCGACTTTTAACCTTGCAGCGGTTTGCGGCGGCTTGTATTGTTTTATTAATCGGTTTGGGAATTTTCGCTTACCTCTATTTTCGTCCCACACCACCGGCAGGTATCGCGGACCTGCCTGCTCATGACCTGCCGCCGGGAACTAACCGGGCCCAATTAAAGTTAGCCAATGGACGGGTGGTTTTGCTTGAAGGTTTACAAGATTCAGTTCTCAGTTCCCATTTACGGATTCATAACGGTCTTATTGAATACAACGGTGCAGATCCTGTAGCTGCGTGGCATGAAGTGATTGTTCCCGCGAAGGGTTCTTACCAGTTACGCTTACCGGATGGGACCAAGGTTTTCCTGAATGCGAACAGTTCGATCCGTTATCCCACCGCTTTTACCGAAAAGGAGAGAAGGGTGGAAGTGACGGGGGAAACATATTTTGAAGTCACGCATGATGCGAAACAACCCTTTATTGTCCTTGCGAATGGCATTGAAACGGAAGACCTTGGTACGGCCTTTAATATTAATGCGTACAGCAATGAACCCGCTGTAGCGATCACACTGGTGGAAGGTGCTGTTCGTGTCCGGAAAGCTGAAAAGATAAAGGACCTTGTACCGCGTCAACAACTATCCGTTAACTCTACTGACTGGAAAGTAGTGACTGTTGATACTGGCCCCATCACGGCCTGGACCCGCAATGAATTTCAATTAAAAGATACGAAGATTGAAGAAGTGATGCGGATGATCGCAAGATGGTATGGAGCTGAAGTGGTGTATGAAGACAAGATCGACTTTCATTTTAACGGGCGTATCAACCGTTCCGTTCCCCTCTCTGAACTATTGGATTTATTAGAAGCTACCGGGCAGGTCCGTTTCTCGGTGGAGAATAATATTATAACTGTGAAAGACCAGGGTAATTAATAAAAAACGGGAGTGGTGGAACACTCCCGCAAGTTCGGGTTACCCGTAATTATTCATCGCGAAATGACAATTGTTTAACCCAAACCTACCTGCCGGTCAGGCAGGCCTTTCAAATTTATGCATTTGTTACTGAAATTTTATGGGCTGCTGCGAAGCGGAACCTTCTTCGCTGTTCTGCTGTTGTTCTCTTGCAAACTAATCGCACAGGAGATCAGTTTATCGGTACAGGAACAACCTTTGGAAAAAGTTTTTTTACTGATCGAAAAACAAAGTCCTTACCGGTTCATCTATACTTCGGAGGCAATGGCCCCCTCCAAACCGGTCAGCCTGCAGGTGAAAGATGAAAAGATAGAGCGCGTACTGGCACTTTGTTTCGCCGGTCAACCCCTTCAATATACCATCTCTAATCATCATGTGGTGGTGCAAGTAAAGATGGTTCCCAAAAAAGAAATAAAAGATCGCATCCTGCAAGGTAAAGTTATCAATGAAGCGGGTGAACCGGTCATCGGTGCAACCGTCAGTATCAAAGGAACCCCGCTTGTTACTATCACTACTAACGATGGGGAATTCTATTTTCCGGCAGCACCCACTATTGCGCAACTTATAGTCAGCGGTGCTGAGATCGATGGCACTTCTTATACCAGCCGCGACCTGGCCCCGGTGCTGATCAGGGTAGCAGTGCGAATTAATGCACTCAACGAAACCATTGTTAAAGGTTATTATACCACCACGAAAAAAGATAATACGGGTAGTGTCGGCAAGGTTACTGCAAAGCAAATTTCCACGCAACCTGTTTCCAACCCGATCGCTGCGCTGCAGGGACGGACACCCGGTTTACTGATCACGCAGTCCAACGGGCTACCCGGAGCCGGTTTCACCGTACAGATCCGGGGACGTAATTCTATTTTGAATGGGAATAATCCATTGTATGTTTTGGATGGTGTCATTTTAAATTCAGATAATCTTTCCCAAAGTGTTGGTGTCAATATCAATAACCCTTTTAATACTATTGTTCCGGATGATATCGAGAGCATTGAAGTGCTGAAAGATGCTGACGCCACTTCCCTGTATGGTTCAAGAGGGGCCAACGGCGTGATACTGATCAGCACCAAAAAAGCGAAGGCAGGAAAAGGTAAGTTAGAAGCGAATTTCTCAACCGGATGGGGAAGGGCCGGAAGAACGCTGGATTACCTCAATACACAACAGTATATCGCCATGCGAAAAGAAGCTTTCGCTAATGATGGCATACAACCTGACAATTCCAATGCGGGTGATCTCTTACTTTGGGATACGACCCGTTATACCAATTGGAAAAAAAACAGTATCGGTCATACGGCGAGAACCACCAATGTGCAACTGCGTTATTCCGGTGGCACTACCCAGACCACTTATGCTGTCAGCAGTTCTTATTACCGGGAATCAACGATCTTACCCGGTGATTTTGCCGACCAGCGTTTCACCCTGCTCACCCGGATCACCAGTCGTTCCCTGAACAAAAGGTTCGAATTTTCTATTCAATCCAATTACAGTGATGAATTAAATCAACTTGTCAACCAGGATCTTTCGGTGGCTTTACAATTACCTCCCAATGCTCCACCTGTATATAATCAATATGGAGAATTGAACTGGCGTGAAAATGGATACCCGTTCAGTAATCCCATTGCCTTAACCCGTCAAACGTATACCGGCCATATTCAACGAATCACGAGTAATGGTACGGTGAGCTACCAGATCTTCCCGGCCTTACAGTTCTCTATTACCGGCGGGATGAATAATCAATATTTCAGAGAGAAGGGTCTGACTCCCATATCCAGCCAGGACCCGGCCTACACTCCCAAAGGAAGTGCCTATTTTGGCAACCGATCTTTGCAGTCCTGGAATGCAGATGTGCAATTCAATTATTCCCGGAAATTTGGACATCGTTTACTGGTACAAGGTTTCCTTGGTTCCAGCTGGCAACATAGTAAGACCGAAGGTCAGTTACTGAATGGAAGCGGGTATAATGATGACCTCTTATTGAAAACGATCAGTGGTGCCAGTATTGTCAATGCTACCGACCATTATACCCTGTACCGTTATCATGCTTTTTCAGGTCGTTTCTCTTTGAGCTATAGCGATAAATATATTCTCAACTTTACCGGGCGAAGGGATGGTTCCTCGCGATTCGGTCCCGGTAAACAGTATGCCAATTTTGGAGCTGTTGGAATGGCCTGGCTTTTTAGTAAGGAAAAATGGGCTTCGTCCCTGTATCCTATTCTCTCCTTTGGAAAATTAAGGTTGAGCTATGGGATCACCGGTAATGACCAGATCGGCGATTACCAGTATTTTGATACCTACCAACCCACCCGTTATCCTTTTATGGGCAGCCCGGGATTGCGTCCCACCCGTCTTTTCAATCCTTCGTATGGATGGGAACAAAAATCCAATTTCGATATGGCACTGGAGACCGGTTGGTTCAAAGATAAAGTTCAACTTTCCGTCAATTGGTTTCGCAGTTTATCCGGTAACCAGATCATTCCCTATACCTTACCCGGGCAAACCGGCTTTACCAGTATCGTCAGGAATTTTCCCGGCCTGGTTGAGAATAAGGGATGGGAATTTGAAGCCGGAGCCAACCTGTTATCTGTGCCCGGTTTCAACTGGCGAACTGATCTTAATCTTACCATTGCCCGCAATACCTTACTAAGGTTTCCTGGTCTTGCCAGTTCCAGTTATGCCAGTACTTATGCAGAAGGCTATCCGCTGGGTGTCCGGTACCTCTATGATTATACCGGTGTCGACCCATCGACCGGGATCTATTCGTTCACCGATTTTAACCAGGATGGGATCATCAACGCAGCAGACCGGAAAATCCTGCGTCATACCAACCCTTCCTTTTATGGAGGCTGGCAACACCAGTTAACAGTTAAACAATTTGAATTCGGTCTTTTTTTCCAGTTTGTAAAACAGGATGGCACGGACCTGTTTTTTAGTTTATTCAGTACGCCGGGCCGTGAAGCGAACGAGCCGCTGGAAGTTTTGGACCGCTGGCAAAAACCTGGTGATCATGCGAAATACCAACGGTTCACTACCGGAACAGGACCGGCTGCTGCTGCCTCTTATCAAACCCCTTATTCCACTGCGGCTATCACTGATGCCTCCTATATCCGGTTAAAAAACTTTTCCATTCAATACCTGTTGCCACAACGGTATCTTCAACAATGGTCCCTTGCCTCTGCAAAATTATTTTTACAGGTACAAAACCTCCTGACCATTAGCAACTATTCCGGTCCTGATCCCGAAAACCAAAGCCTGAGAGCTATTCCACCACTCCGTATGATCGCCGCCGGCGTTCGTTTAATTTTTTAAAAAATGCTATTATGAAATTTAAACTTGTCATATTTACCATTTTACTTTCCTGTATCGCTGGCTGTAAGAAATTCCTGGCGATCGATTCCCCTGCTAACCAGGTGACCACTGATAAAGTATTTCTTTCTGATGCTACTGCCCTGGCGACACTGAATGGAATACTTAGTGAAATGATGAACAGCAGCACCCAATTTTGTGCAGGTGGAACCAGTTTCTATACGGGACTTTGTGCTGATGAACTCCGTTATTACAGCCCCGGTGACAGAGACCAGTTTTTCAATAATGCCATCACTGAATCAGTGCATCCTTACCTCGAAACCAATTTCTGGAACGTTGCCTATAAATATATTTATGCCGCTAACCTGGGTATCGAAAAACTGGCTGCCTCCACTGCTATTACCCCTGCGCTAAAAGATCAACTCACCGGGGAAGCACAATTTATACGTGCCTTCTGTTATTTTCATTTGTTACAATTATTCGGTGATGTTCCGCTTGTCCTTCAGTCGGATTACCGTCTTAATGAAGTGCTACCAAGAACTCCTGCCGCAGACATCTACCAGCAATTGATCAGTGACCTTAGTTCTGCATCTGCTTTACTTCCTTTACAGTATACCAATAACGAACGGGTACGGCCTACCCGCTGGGCTGCCCTTGCCTTATTGGCCAGGGTCTATCTCTACACCCATGATTGGTCCCGTGCAGAACAGACTGCCAGCCTCGTGATCAATTCCGGTTATCATTCATTGACAGCTACTCCTGCTGCTGTATTTCTAAAGAACAGCAGCGAAGCCATCTGGCAATTGCCGCCCTCTAATGTAACTGTCAATACCTGGGAAGGAAACCAGACCCTTCCGGCCAGTTCCAGTTCCACACCCACTTACCTGCTGCGTCCATCACTTCTTGCCCGTTTTGAAACGGGCGACCTGCGTCAAACGGCCTGGGTGGGAACGCGGACTTTTCAATCTCAACTTATTCAATATCCTGCTAAATATAAAGTGAGAGGTAATAATGCACCTGTTACCGAATACTATATGGCATTACGATTAGCAGAGCAATACCTGGTCCGTGCGGAAGCCAGGTTAGAGCAAAACAAGTTAAGCGAGTGTGTTGCCGACCTGGATATGATCCGGGCAAGGGCCGGTCTTGCTCCAACAACTGCTTCAACCAGCATCGCTTTAGCCCAGGCTGTTGAAAAAGAACGACAGCTTGAACTCATGGCAGAGTGGGGACACCGATGGTTTGATCTGAAGAGAACTAACCGAGCAGACGCCGTCCTTGGTCCACTCAAAGGGAATAACTGGCAACCAACCGATGTGCTCTGGCCCCTGCCTGTCCTGCAATTACAAGTCAACCCCTTCTTAGTACAAAATCCCGGCTACTGATTTTTTCTTAAGACATCATTTATGAAAACTATTGTATTAGCAATCCTGTTGCTACTGAACAGCTGTTGTCATGCCCAATCCAAAAAATACCTTGGTGTTGGAGATATACTGCCTGGCCTTCCATTACTTACCCTGTACAGTGCGGAGAAGGTTATCAATACATCCAGTTATACCGGTAAATTATTGGTCCTGGATTTTTGGAGCCTGAGCTGCGTGAGTTGTATCGCCAGCTTCCCGAAACTGGATTCGCTGCAACAGCAATTTGGGGACCGCTTACAAATTTTATTGGTCACCCGCGATCCCCTGCAAAAAGTACAATCCTTCTTTGAACGAAGAAAAATAAAATTACCTGCGATACCCATCATTGCCTCCGATACAGTTCTTTCCAGCTATTTTTATTATGAAGCTGTTCCCCACCTGGTATGGATCAATGAACAAGGGAAAATTATCCATATTACCGGCGGACAACAATTTTCAGCTTTATCCCTTGCGCATTATTTTTCCGGGAAGCCGCTTTCATTTACCGCCCAACAATTATTACCTGACTTCACTATCACTGAACCGGTCTGGAAAGAGGGAGGAGGGAGGCTTAGTCACCATGTCCGGTATTATTCCATGCTGTCCGGTTATCTTGATGAGCATACGGCTTACCATGCGCAAATTTTGCGGGATTCATCCGGGATCCGGGGTTTAAAGATCCTGAATGCGCCCCTGCTTAATTTATATCAACTTGCCTACGGCGATCTGTTCATGGCCTCCGAGTTTTCAAGAACATCGAGGATCCTCCTTGAGACAGACAACCAGGAACCCTTCACGTTACCGGACCCGGTAGTTGAAGCTGCATGGAACCGTCAACATGCTTACTGTTATGAAGTATTGCATCCGCCACTGTCTGTAAAGACACTCAGTACTATTATGCAGCAGGACCTTGACCGGTATTTCCCGTATGTGGTGTCCGTAGAAAAAAGATGCCAGCGGGCAATGGTGCTTGAACGGGCCCCGGGTTTTGTAACCAGGGTGATGAAAAAAAAATCAGGAAGTTTTGAAGTTGATCCCGAAAAAGGACGTATTCATTTTACAAATGAAAGTTCAGCCGCTATCGCTTCCCGTCTGCAGCAATATTTTGATATGCATCATATCCTGTTTGTTGATTCCACTAACCGCTCCTATATTGGGAACTTTTCGCTAACCTTTCCCTATACGGATTGGAAAACAATTGCAAAGGAAATTGAACCTTACGGATTTTTATTGACGGAGAAAGAAATTGATATTGATATGCTCGTAATCCGGGATAAACCGGCTCTGCCTGTTCATTAGCAGAGCCGGTTCCTTTTCATTATGGGGTCGCTCTCTTTTTTTCCTGGCTGATACCACTTAAAACAGGGTACCCGGGATGGTCGTCATCCTCTCCCTGCATCTCCGTCAGGATCGCACAGCGGTAACCTGATGTTAAATTACAGGCCGGAGGGTTTTGACCGTTTCCGCCCACCAGCGTGTAGTCCAGCGGGTTGGATGCTGTACCACCTGCATTCAGTTCAAACCAGAATTCAGGATCGGGCAGGGTTTTGTTTTTTTCGGAAAGCACCGTAAATGCACTGAAGCCCACCATGAATGCTGCTGCAATAAACAAAGCAATGATCTTTTTCATGTTCAACAATTTATTTTAAATAATATGCCTACTAGTTTATACAGGTATTCGGCTGCTCCTGCTATCATGATAAGAATTTATAAGGAATAAGGTCATGGTCATACAAGACAACAGCAGCATTGCTGCAGACAGGTAGAAATGTTCTGCCGGGTTGAAGGATGCATGTATGCCCCCGTACCCAAATGGCATTTGTGCGCCGCTCACTACACGGTACCCGTTGCAACTGGTCCATAGCAACAGGATCATCATTGCAGCGATCAGTGCCTTGCCTCTTGTCCGGGGAATGATCAATGCCAGTGCAATGATCCATTCGATGGAAGGGATCAACAGGTACATTGTATGTTCAGCGGGAAGGATCATCCGGTATTTGCTGATGCCTGTAAGGATAAAGAAAGATACTATACAGGTTATATTCATTCTTTGGAGGTATATGTTAAGCCGGTTCCATTTCATTCCGTGAATTTCTAATCTCCCAACCGGACTTCGTTTAGCTGCAAGCAATTTTCGTTTCGTTCTTTTTTATTTTTTACCCATTGAATACTGTTTAGCGAAATGAAAGTTTCATCCAGCTAAACTTTTGCACTATAACTTTCATTTAGCGAATATTAATTTTCACTTACAAAAAATCCAATATGCCAGCCACCATCCACCAACTGTACGAACAGTTACAACTTCAGCTGGGCGAAATCCGGTCTGAAGAACCCGGCTTATTGAACCAAAGCACCCGCTGTATTGCTGCCTGCCGGGATGCGATCCAGCAATTAAAGTTGTATATCAAAGAACATCCCTTCCCCAGTAAGGAAGCAGAAATTCATTTCTTTAAAAATGAGCAACCCCTGTTCTTCAGCCAACTGATCTTTTATGTGAAAGTGTTTCAACTGGAGAGTAACCGGCCCGCCGGTGGAACCGGGGCGGAGCGAAAATTTTTCCAGCAACAACTCGACCGCCTGCAATTCTTCTTTGAGAATAACCAGGAGTTTTATAAATATTACCGGACCGGTGCCACGCATTTGGATGAACTTTATTTCCTGCGCGGCCGGTATGATCTTCGTTTGTTACCCGATGATAAAGTTCTCGCCCTTGATCCCGATGGCTGCACGCTGCAAAGTTTGATGGTGGCTAAAGTGCTTGCGCATGAATTGCTGGTGGATCATATTCATGGAATCCTGGTTTCGCTGGAACGGGTGTACTCACCGGCTTCCTCTCCCGGACTGCCTTCTTTACAATGGACCGGTTCCAAAGTGGCGTTGATCGAACTGATCTATGCGATACAAAGTGCCCGTGTGCTTAACAACGGTCAGGCTGATATTAAATTACTGACTCATTTTTTTGAATCCATTTTCAACCTGCAGTTGGGTAATGTTTATCATGTCTTCCAGGAAATGCGGCTGCGCAAAAAAGGTAGGACCAGTTTCCTGGACCAGTTGCGTGAACAGTTAGTGCAACGGATGGACCTTGCTGATGAACGCTAACTTTATTTTTCCCGACTCGGGAACATCTATTGAAAGATCGCTTCCATTCGTGTCCATATTTGTTCTGTAAAAATTACAGACATGCTTTCCACGATCAGCTGGACACAATACATCACCTCCCTGTTCATCATCACTGCCTGTTACTACGCTGTGATCGTCACCTTGTTTTACCGGCAGCGGTTGTGGACCTTATTAAATGGTACGACTGTAGCTACGAAGGAGAAGGACCCGCACCTGGCACTGCAACAGGCGCTGCAGGTTTTCTTTGCCCGGGCTGCATCGCACACCCGGCCCCGGGAAGAATATTTGCAAGGGCTGCGTTCGATACTACGAAACTATCCAACGATCAAGGGTACACCTGTCCAACATACTATGAATGCCTATATCCAATCCACCTGTGCAGAACAATTGGGCCTGGCCCTGCCGGAAGCGGAAGTAAAGTTACTGTGGGATTAGTGGTTGGCAGGGTTGCAACACTCCTCCCGGTCTTTCCCCGTAAGGAAAGATCGGGCCCGGAGTGTTTTTAAAAAATCAATGTATGAAACTGAAACGACAACAAATTATTCATCTCGCTTTAAGCCTGCTGCTCCTGTTAACTGCTGCGGTTCTCTATGCACAGGATGGTAATGCAGGTATCAATGAAGCGAACCAGAAAGTAAGAAGCTATTTCGCCTCGGGTACGAACCTGATGTATGCCGTAGGTGCGGTACTCGGACTGATCGGTGCGATCAAAGTGTATTCCAAGTGGAACAGTGGTGATCCCGATACCGGCAAAGTTGCAGCGGCCTGGTTTGGAAGTTGTGTCTTTTTGGTCGTGGTGGCGACGGTGATCCGATCGTTTTTTGGGGTGTAGGAGAGAGAGACCATAGTCGATAGTCCATAGTTCATAGCCGGGAAGACGGAAAGTCGGGAAGTTCATGGTTCATAGCTCGGATAAAAGATATATAAGGTGACCTATTATAAAACTAAAACTGTATTTATGAAAACGAAGTTGACAATTTTATTTTTATTGTTGTTGATCCAGGTAACAGGCTTTGCGCAATACATTGCGGTGAAAGCAAGATATACCGAAACAAGATTGGTGGATGATGCACCTAACCCACCGAAACGGGAGAACCGTTTAGTATTGCATTTTTATTTTGTCAGTGCCAGTGGTATTTATACACCCGCTTCTTTGAACAACTATGATATCTGGATTTTCAAGCAAGGCTTCCAATATGGCAACGTGATGGGAGGGGTGCTGGATTCCAGTGGTAATAATTATCCTGGCTATGCTTTCCCTGCGCCCATTGCTGTGTCGTATTATAATAGTCTTGGACTACATTATATTGATTGCGATCCGAATGCTGCTACTCATTATACCGTTAACGGTTCCCAATTGGATTGCGGGTTTGTTCCGGTATCGTATTGGGATGTGGATGGAGGAACCGGTATTCCCTTTGAAGCATTTCCTGCTCCGAATATTTTATTGCCCTATTATGATTTTACACATCCTTATTATTTCTCCCCGGGAAATATCAATTTCCCCTATGTGGGAGGTCCACCCTATAACTGGTATAATTATTCCTGCGGCGGTCCGCAACAATTGGTGATCCGGGGTGTATTGGCTCATGCAGACAGTACTACGATGCAAGTACCCTTGCCGGTGCAGTTTGCAGATGTTACTGTCGTACCTGAAAATAACGATGCTGCTAAATTATCATGGTCGAATTTAACGGAGTCAGATATTGCGCATTATGTGATTGAACGTTCATTGAATGGAGGTCCGTTTACTAGTATTGATACAGTGCTGCCTATCCACAATAATGGAAGCAGGGCTGATTATAGTTTTGTTGATACAAATTTGCAGCGCGGTGATGATCTTTTATACCGGGTGTTGGCTGTTGAGTTGAACGGGAAGCAAGTTTACAGCCCTGTTGTTCATTTGCAGTTGCCGTTACGAAATCTTCCGCAGGTGGAGCCCGAACTCCTGCTGTTCCCGAACCCGGTCATTGATGGACGCTGCCTGCTTCAGATCCCCCACCTGGCAAAAAACAAGATTTCGATTCTCCTGTATGATGTGATGGGGCAGGTGCGCTACCAAAAAACGGTGGAGCATGCTGGCGGACGATTTGTGTATGCGCTGCATTTACCCATTCTGCCGCAAGGAATGTATTATCTCATGTTGCGTTCAACGGGAAGTTCTATTACAAAGAAAGTTTTTATTCAATAAGGTGGCGACCTCTGTTTATACAATTAATAAGGGTATCAATAAACCGATCGAGTTTAAAGGACTCAAGGCACAGTATATCTGGTGGCTGGGTGGCGGGTTGCTGGTATTGCTGATCGTCTTTGCCGTCCTTTATCTCTTCGGTGTTCATCCCTTCGCCTGTATGGCCGTTGTACTGATCGCCGGAACGGGTTTGTTCATGCAGGTATATAAATTAAGCCGCAAGTATGGTAAGGATGGGATGATGAAGTCGCTGGCGAAAAGAAGTGTTCCCACTATTATTAAGATCTATTCCAGGAAGACATTTACGGAGTTATGGAAAAAATCATAAACGATATACTACCCATTTCAGCTGTGGAACATGATTGCATTGTATCGCGGCAGGGCGATATTACGATTGCTTATGAAGTGCAACTACCGGAACTATTTACGCTGAGTGATGCAGAGTACGAAACTTTGCACCAGGCACTGGTCCGGGCGGTCAAGGTATTACCATCCGGTACGGTTTTTCATAAACAGGATTGGTTTACGGCATGTAAAGTGGCGGCTGATTTTTCAGCACCTGGTAAAAGTTTTTTATCGGGGTCCAGTGAACGGTTCTTTCATGAACGCCCTTACCTCGATCACCAGTGTTATATAATGCTGACCAAAAAGCCAGCGGGCAGAAGATCCGGAACTTCCTTATTCTCCAATTTACTGCGACGATCCATCGTGCCCGAACAAACATTGAAGCCCGGGCTCTTACAGGAATTCACTGCTGCGGCCGGCCAGTTTGAAAGTATTTTGAAAGATAGCGGCTTTGTTTCTTTGCGCCGGTTGACCAACCAGGAATTAAGTGGTGATCAAAAGTATTGCGGACTGATCGAACGATATATGAACCTGCAGCCGCAGGAAAGTTCCTTCCTGTTGCATGATATCCGTTTCGAAGATGGCATTGAAGTCGGCTCCCATCATTGCCAGTTGTTTACGCTGGCGGATGCTGCTGACCTGCCGGCTTACTGCGGGTCGAGGATCAACTATGATAAATATTCCACGGATAAATATAAATTCAGTACCGGGTTTGCTTCACCCTTAGGACAACTGCTTTCCTGTAACCATATCTATAATCAATACCTGTTTATTGAAGATCCGCAAAAGACGATCCAGCAGTTAGAAAGTAAACGGTTACGGTTACATTCGCTGAGTGCCTATTCGCGGGAGAATACCATTGCGAGAGACGCCACCAATGATTTTTTGAACGAAGCCATTGCGGAGCAACGCCACCCGGTAAAAGCCCATTTTAATATACTGGCATGGACAGATGACAAAGAAGAAAGGAAGGAAGTGCGGAACAGGGTATCATCGGCATTGGCGCAACTGGATACCGTACCGAAACAAGAGCTGGCCGGAGCACCCCAAATTTTCTGGGCCGGTATTCCCGGGAATGAAGCTGATTTCCCGATGAATGATAGTTTCGATACGTTCGCTGAACAGGCTTGTTGTTTTCTCCATCTCGAGACGAATTACCGAAGTTCTGTTTCTCCCTTTGGAATCCGGTTGGGTGACCGCTTATCGGGAAGACCCGTGCATGTTGATCTGTCGGATGAACCGATGAAGAAAGGTATTGTAACTAATCGCAATAAATTCATCCTGGGGCCATCCGGTAGCGGGAAGAGTTTTTTCACTAATCATATGGTGCGTTCTTATTATGAACAGGGAACACATATTGTCCTTGTTGATGTAGGGAATAGTTACAAAGGGATTTGCCAACTGGTGAAGGGTTATTATTTTACCTATGATGAAAAGAATCCCATTCGCTTTAATCCTTTTCATATAGGTGAGGGCGATGTGCTGGATACAGAAAAAAAAGAAAGCATTAAGACCTTGCTGATGGCGCTTTGGAAAAAGGACCATGAAACTTTTAACCGGTCTGAGTACGTTGCCCTTTCCAATGCGTTGAAATTATTTTATGAAAAGGAAAGGGGCTTCCGTTGCTTTAATTCCTTTTATGAGTTCTTACAAACAGACTATGTGACGGTGCTGAAAGCTGACCAGGTTAAGGAAAAGGATTTCGATATGTCTAATTTTCTCTATGTGCTGCGACCCTATTATAAGGGTGGCGAATTTGATTACCTGTTAAATGCTGATAAGGACCTGGATATGCTTAAGGAACGGTTTATCGTTTTTGAACTGGATACTATCAAAGACCACCCGATTCTGTTCCCGGTTGTGACAATAATTATCATGGAAATATTTGTTTCCAAGATGCGAAAGCTTCCCGGGATCCGAAAGATGATACTCATCGAGGAAGCCTGGAAGGCTATTGCCAAGGAAGGAATGGCAGAGTACATGAAATACCTTTTTAAGACCGTGCGGAAGTTTTTTGGTGAAGCCATTGTCGTAACACAGGAGGTGGATGACATCATCCATTCACCGATCGTCAAGGAAGCAATTATCAACAGTAGTGATTGTAAGATATTAATGGACCAGTCCAAGTTCCAAAATAAGTTCACTGAAATTCAAAACCTGTTAGGTCTAAGTGATAAGGAAGTCCCGCTTGTACAGTCTATCAACAAAGCCAATGATCCCCAAAGGAAGTATAAGGAGGTATTTATTTCCCTTGGGGGACAATTATCCAAAGTGTACCGGGTAGAAGTGTCGCCGCAGGAATACATGGCTTATACTACAGAAGAAACCGAAAAGCATGCTCTCCTGCAACTGGCAGCACAAACCGGAGGAGATATGGAGCAGGCCATCAAACGTTACATTAATAATAAAAGTTTCGTGTTATGAAAAGATCAGTTGTGATTTTGGTTTTGTTTTTATCGATCCGCAGTTCCGCCCAGTTACCTATTGCTTCGATCATCCAGGCGGGTATTAAAAAAGTCATTGTAGCTGTTGACCTGAAAATTCAACAAATACAAAATAAAACTATCTGGTTGCAGAATGCGCAGAAGACCATGGAGAATACGATGTCGAAACTGAAGTTGGCGGAGATCAATGATTGGGTGGAAAAACAACGAAAACAATACCAAGACTATTTCCAGGAGTTGCGGACACTGAAGTTATCGCTGGGTACTTATCATCGCATCAAAGATATCATCAACAACCAACTGGCCCTTGTCCGTTCCTATAAAGCTGCCTGGGCTTTGTTCCGGCAGGATAAAAATTTCAGTGCTGCTGAGCTTGATTATATGTCCGGGGTTTATTCCGGTATACTATCGGAGAGTGTGAAAGGACTGGACCAGTTGCTGCTGCTGGTCACTGATCTCAAAGTTCAGATGAGTGATGCCGGAAGGATGGATATGATCAACTCCACTGCTTCCCGGATGGAGCAAAGTTTTATTGACCTGCAACATTTCAACCAGCAGAATAAACTTCTTTCTATTCAGCGTTCGGCTGCGAGGGGGGAGATCGAGTATGTTAAACGACTTTATGGGTACTGAAACTACTAAAGGGAAGATTAAAGTAAAGAATATGAAAAAGATCTTAATCATTTTATTGTTGAGTTGGAATATTTGTTCCGGGCAATCCCAGGAAGTCAAACAATTGCAACTGAATGTTGAAAAATTAGCACAGTTGAAGCTGATGCTTTCGCATATGAAGACTGGGTACCAAATTCTATCGAAGGGATATTCGGCGATCAGTTCCATTTCGCAGGGCAATTTCAATTTGCATAAAACTTTTCTGGATGGACTCCTGCAAGTGAGTCCTGCTGTCCGGCAGTATAAACGGATTGCCGATATTATTTCGTTGCAGTTAAAGCTGGTGCAACAATCCAAGGATGCTTTACGGTCCTTCCGGTCGAATAAACAATTCAGGCCGGCTGAAATTGATTACCTCGTAAAAGTGTATGGAAACCTGTTGAACGAAAGTCTGACAACTTTGGATGCACTGGCGATGGTCCTTACTGCCGGAAAACTGCGGATGAGTGATGATGAACGATTGAAAGCGATCGATGGTATTTATGATGAAGTGATGGAACAGTTTGGATTTTTCCAATCCTTTACGAACAGTACCTCGGTACTGGCTTTGCAAAGAGAAAAAGAGCAGATGGATATTGAGTTGATGCGGAAGGTTCATGGATTACGGAGATAGTCCCCCCAAGGGGAAATATAAATGTGTGAGTATGAAAATGTGTGTAAGATATCTTTTAGTATTACTTGTATTGTTGCTGCCCCAGTTTGCCGATGCACAGATCGCCACCCGCATCCGTTCGATGCAGGAAGTTTTAGAGCAACTCTATACGGATATGATGCCGCTTTGCAGCCGGCTGATCGGTGTTGGCAGGGGCATTGCCGGTTTCGCCGCCACCTGGTATATCGCCGCCAAAGTGTGGGGGCATATCGCCCGTGCGGAGGCAGTTGATTTTTACCCGCTGTTCCGGCCCTTCGTCCTGGGCTTTGCAATACTGATCTTTCCCTCTGTCATCCAACTCATCAATCAACTGATGAAACCTACTGTTACCGGCACGGCACAAATGGTTACCGATGCGGATGCGGCAGTTGCCCAATTACTGAAGATGAAGGAAGATGCGATCAAGACCACGGCCTATTGGCAGATGTATGTCGGTGAATCGGGTTCGGGTGACCGGGATAAATGGTATAAATATCATTACGGCGATAAAAGTGAAGGATGGTTCGCCAGTATCGGGAATAATGTCCGTTTTGCCTTTGACAAATTTGGTTATAACCTGCGCAACCAAATTAAGCAATGGATGTCGGAAGTGCTGAAAGTGCTTTTTGAAGCGGCAGCACTTTGTATCAATACGATCCGGACCTTTTATATGATCGTGCTGGCGATACTGGGTCCGCTGGTTTTCGGTATCGCTGTCTTTGATGGTTTCCAGCATACACTTACGGTGTGGATCGCCCGGTATCTCAATATTTTTTTATGGCTACCTGTTGCTAATATATTCGGCGGCATCATGGGAAAGATCCAGGAGAATATGTTGAAAGAAGACCTGCAGCAGATCGCTTCCAATGGCGATACATTCTTCAGTACTACGGATACGGCCTACCTGATCTTTATGATCATTGGTATCATCGGGTATTTCACCGTTCCTTCTGTGACGAATTATATTATTCATGCCGGTGGCAGTAATGCGCTGTTGCAAAAAGTTACGAATATCATGAGTATGTCCGTCCGAAATACAGCTACCGGTTCCGTTTCGATGACCCGTGATGCGCTGGGTGCTGGTTATAATAAGATTGCGAATAGTATGGCGGATAGTGGTGCATCGGGTGGGTATTTCAAAGATAAAATTGAAGGGAACCCTTCCTAAATCCTTCCCTGAAGGGAAGGACTTAATAACAGAAGATATAACAAGATCATGTTCACCAAAATGAAAAATATTGATACGGCTTTCCGGCAACTGCGGATGTTCTCGCTTGCATTTTTGTCTGGCTGTATGCTTGTAACTATTCTTTCGCTGCTGAAAAGTTACCAGTTGGCTTCGGCTTCGCAGCAACGAATTTATATTCTTGCCAATGGGAAAGCCCTGGAAGCGTTTGCTGCTGACCGGAAAGATAATGTGCCCGTGGAAGCCCGTGACCATGTGAAAATGTTCCATTTTTATTTTTTTACGATGGACCCGGATGATCAGGTGATCAAGAACCATATCAGCAAGGCTCTTTATCTCGCGGATGGTTCTGCCAAACAGCAATACGATAACCTGAAGGAGAATGGTTTTTACACGAACCTGGTCTCCGGGAATATCAGCCAGGAACTCGAAGCGGATAGTATCTTAATTAACACGAATGTTTATCCCTATTATTTCCGGTACACGGGTACCCAGCGGATTACCCGGCCCACCAGTATTGTAACCCGGAGCCTGGTCACCGAAGGTTATTTACGAAATGTATCAAGGTCCGATAATAATTCACATGGACTATTGATCGAACGATGGCGGATACTGGAGAATAGCGACCTGCGTGTTGAAGACAGGCCCTGAATTGATAGTGATAAGTGATGTGTATGTTCCAACGCAAAAAACATAAAGTTGCCCATCCGTTACAAGATAAAGTAGCCGGTAAAATTGCTGCGGCTTTATTAGGTGTACAGACGCGGGTTTCCAACCGTATGAACCGGCTGAAAAACCTGAAGTGGTTGCTGATCCTGTTTTGTATCCTCAGTGGCAGCCTCAGTATCTACTTTATCGCCGAATCCATCCTCACTGTTCCAAAGAAAGGACTAAAGATCGACCCGATTCGTGTTCCGCAACATTTTGATCAACCAACTGATACTGTAACCGGACCTGCAATCCCTGCGGATATTATTCTACAGCTAAAAGACTATAAACGCTATATGGATAGTATAGGCGAAACGATCCGGCCGGGCCTGCTGGATTCTATACAGATACTTGAAGAGATCTATTCGGAACAACAATAATTCATTTACTGGTTTTAAAAACAACAATATGAATAAAATTACAAGGATAAGAAAATTGTTATTGGTATTGCCGCTGTTGGTGATCCCCTTTTTAACGCTTGCTTTCTGGGCACTCGGTGGTGGTAAAGGAAAAAAAGATAACACTGCTGCCACTTCCGGGTTGAATCTTTCATTACCCGGAGCCCGTCATAAAGAAGAGAAGCTCTTAGATAAATTGAGTTTCTATGAGAAGGCGCAGCAGGATTCACTTCAACTCTCCACCTGGAAGCGGAGCGATCCTTATTTGGGCCTGGATACTAATCCCGCACTCCGGTTTTCACCCGAACTGGAAGCGATCGGCACCCTCACCTCGGGGAAGTATAACCAGCACCTCAATACAACACCCTATGAATCTACCCGGAATAATCCGGAGGATCAGCTATTGAAGCGACTGAAGATGCTGGAAGAATCAATTAACAAACCTGTGGAGGAAGAAACGTTTGAGCCAGGTGGAGTTAATTACCGCCGGGAAATTGAACGATTGGAACCATTGAATGCACCAGCTGCGAAAGAAGACCCGGAGATCAAGCAACTTGAAGGAACGCTGGATAAAATCCTCGATATACAACATCCGCAAAGGGTCAAAGAGAGGTCGCTGCAAAATAAAGGTGCTGTGTATGCGGTGCGCAAAGATTCCGGGGCGGATACAGTGGTCAATGGTTTTTTTAGCTATAGTGATCAACAAGAATACGAGCCCGCTGCGCCACCTGCGATTGAGGCGGTGATCGCTGCGAATCAAACAATCGTTAATGGTGCTGTTATAAAGTTTCGTTTGTTGCATGATGTGTTCATTAATGGACATCTTGTTCCAAAAGATGTTATGATTGCTGGTATTGTCCGTCTTGATGGTGAACGACTCCTTGTTGAAATTAATTCTATCCGTTACCGCAAATCCATTTATCCTGTTCAGCTGGAAGTATACGATATGGATGGACTTCCCGGAATTTATATACCCGGTACCATTAACCGGGATGTTGCTAAAGAATCCCTGAACAATTCCTTATCACTTGCAGATATGACCGCTGTTGATCCTTCGTTGAAAGCACAAGCTACTGCTACCGGAGTCGGTGCTATCAAATCGCTTGTATCGCGGAAAGCCAAGTTGGTCCGGGTACAGGTGAAGGTTGGTTATAAAGTATTATTCCATAATAAAAATCAATTCTAATGAAACAGATCTTCATTTTGTTTTTTGCCCTGTGCAACATTTCGTATGCACAACAACCCTTATCCATCAGCACGGATAAAACCACCTCTCTCGTTTTTCCTTTTCCTATTACGTATGTTGACCGGGGTACGAAAGATATCCTGGTGCAACCTGTTAAGGAGAATGATAAAATTCTGCTGGTGAAAGCAGCCAGTAAACAGTTTGCAGAAACGAACCTGAGTGTTGTGACCGGTGACGGAAATGTCTATGCGTTCACAGTAAACTATACAGCGCAGCCTTCTGTGCTGGTGCTGCATTTGCCACCGAATAAAAGTGCGACGATTTCTGCTTATGCCCATGCAATATTGAACAATTCTCCCAAAAGAATTATGAAGGTGGAGCATGGTAGTGTGATCACAAAGGTGTCCGGCATTTACATCAAGGATGATGTTATCTATTATCAACTGGAGATTCATAACCACTCACCGCTGGACTTTGATATAGAACTGCTGAAATTTTTCATTGCGGATAAAAAGATATCAAAACGCACCCCGGTGCAGGAAAGTGAACTGGTGCCATTGTATGTTGCCGGCAACAGGTCGAAGGTGAAGGCGTATAACTTCACTGTGGTTGTGGTGGCGCTGGATAAATTCACGATACCGGATGCGAAGTTTCTCGGTATTCAGATCCTGGAGAAAAACGGTGGCCGGCATTTTAATATGAAGGTTTATAACAGGCAGCTACTAAAAGCGAGCGTATTGCCGGATTTGCAGTAACTCGCTGGCTGATGTAGCTATTGCACAATGAGTAAAAGAAATCTGATCGCCTTTCTGTTATCCGACTAGAGCGTAATATAAAGCATGCAATAATTGTGTAATTAAGGACATCCATGCGCAAAAATTTTAAGAAGAAAGATGGAGAAAAGTTATGTGCTATCAGATTCCCTGTTTGATGAAGCCCAACAGGAACTGTCGAGAGGCAATCTCTGGGTGGCGTACAATACGAAGACGTATTTCTTGGACAATGCTGATATGTGGTTCTTCCCAAGTAAGGATGAGGCTGATACGTTTGCTGATGATAATATCAGTGATGTAGAAGCGTATGCTGTAATCCGGGCTGATTCCATTGAGGAGTTAATTAGGCAATTCCCATATGGAGAATTTCTTGAAAAGCAGTTAACTGATCCAGATGCAAATGGTTTGTGTAACAAGGATGGGAACGATTTTACAGACGCCCTGATTGATCATTTAGAAGAACAACAAAACTTAAACAATAAAAATTTATCAATCATGATCGAAAAAAATTTGGATTACCTGAAAACCAATGTCAGGAACCACGGTTTTGGTGAAGCACTGGGACCGGAAATTGAAGCGCAACTGGCCAGGGGAGCTACTGAGTTTTCCCTGCAGCACAAAACAGAAGTGAATAAACGGGAAATTGAAGCTACCCTTCATTTCGGAAAGTCGGACAAAAGTGAGCTGTACTTTTTTAATAAGTACGATGTCCGGCTGAAAAATGAAAAGGATGAAACGATGGCCCAGACCTTTTATATTAATAAAGGCTGGGGTGTTACACTCAAAGAAGCCTATAATCTGCTTAATGGCCGGGCGGTGTACAAGGAACTAACGCCAAAGGAAGGGGACAAGTATCATGCATGGGTCCAGCTTGATTTCAGCTCTAAGGACAAGCATGGTAATTATGAACGCAAACAGTATCACCAGAATTATGGTTATGATCTGAAAGAGGCGTTGAGTTATTATCCTGTTAAGGAAATGAACAAACCCGAAGAGTCGCAAACACTGATCAAGTCACTGGAGAAAGGAAATGTGCAAATGGTGACCCTTCAATTACCGGATAAGGAAATTAAAGTGTTTATCGAAGCCAACCCACATTACAAAACAGTCACCCTGTACGATAATAAAATGAAGCGACTGGACCAGGAACAGCGGCAGGAGATGATGAAAAAGCCTGACTTAGATGCATCTAAAAGCAAGGAAAAAACTAAGGACCTGGGAGCCGAACAGCAGGAGGGAAAGAAGCCGGAGAAGCAGAAAGGCAAGGGTAAAGGTGATGACCTGGATAACGGACTGGTAAAAAAAAACAGGACCCGTAACCCGGGTAAAGGAATGAGTGTGTAATGATGGACTGGGGTCTTTGTGTTTCGGCATTCTATCAACGTGCTGGTAGCGATCAACGCATCGGCCCCGTCCATATTGCGCTGTACTTTGCTTTGTTGCATGAAGCTGGTAAAACTGGTCTTAACCTGCTTTTGCCAGTTCGTGAAAACCTGATGGCCCTGGCAAAGATCCGTTCCACGGCAACTTACCATAAAGTTCTCCGGGAATTGCATCTGTATGGTTACATTGAATACCGGCCAAATTTTAGAAAGGGACTAACCCGCATTATCCTGGTCGATTTATTATAAGCCCATGAGGGCTTTTTTGTATTAAACTGTTTTTGTTGCGTTGAATGAAAAGTATGAAAGTAAAAAATTGTTCAACTGATATACAACCGGAAACCATCAGGGGTTATTTCAATGCTTCCGGAATAACGCTTACCATTGAGCAGGCAAGGATACTACTTTCTCATATGTATTTACTTGCAGAAATTGCTCTTGACATTGCAGAAAACGAACTTGCTTCTTCCACTTTTTTACCTGAAACTAAGGTGTAGTCTACCGACTATTTGGTAAATTTGAGTACTCCAACTTCAACCTTATTTCATATGCAAATTGCCGATTTATATATCCGGGTGAGTACCGATGAACAAGCAGATAAAGGTTATTCACAACGCAATCAGGAAGAGATGCTCCGGCGTTTCTGTGATTTCAACCGGATCAGCATTAACCAGGTTGTCTACGAGGACCATTCTGCTAAAACGTTTCAACGACCTGCCTGGAATCAATTGTTATACTCCATCAAGAAAAGGAAGCATCCTGCTTCTATCATTCTTTTTACCAAGTGGGATCGGTTCAGCCGTAATGCCGGGGATGCTTATCAAATGATCAACCTGTTGCGTACCTATGGTATAGAACCACAGGCCATCGAACAACCACTAGACCTGAGTATTCCGGAAAATAAAATGATGCTTGCGATTTACCTGGCAGCACCCGAAGTTGAAAATGACCGGCGGGCATTGAATATACTGCATGGTATGCGACGGGCCCGTAAGGAGGGACGCTATATGGGTAAAGCCCCGGTTGGCTATATTAATAAGATCACTGAAGACGGCAAAAAATATATTACTCCTCAAGAACCAGCCGCCTCCATTATGAAGTGGGTTTTTGAGGAATTATCAAAGGGCCAGTTTGCTGTTGAACAAATTTACCGGGAAGCTTTGTTGAAAGGACTCCGCTGCAAACGGACCCCTTTCTGGTATGCTATTCACAATCCGGCTTATTGCGGCAAAGTTTTGGTATCCGCTTATAAAGATGAGCCCGCCTATTATGCGAACGGTCAGCATGAACCTATTATCTCCGAATCCCTTTTCAATGATGTGCAGGACCTGTTGAATGGGAAAAAGAAAATGTACCATACCCAAATCGGAACACCCGATGTCTTCCATCTCCGGGGCTTCCTGCTTTGTCCCAAATGCGGCAAGCTGTTAACCGCCAGTGCCTCTAAAGGACGTAGCAAAAAATACTATTATTACCACTGCCACTCTACATGTGGTGTGCGTTTTCAATCGGAAACAGCTAATGATCTATTTGCGGGGTATCTACGGCAACTGGTTCCTCACCCTGCAGCGATCCGTTCCTTTGGGGATGTTCTGAGGACTGTATATAGCCGACGAAATAAAGACCAGCGAACTGATCATTCAAAAATAAAGCTGGAGCTTGACAAGGTCAATAAACGGCTGGTCAATGCCCGCGAACTTTTATTGGACCATGACATTGATCCCGGTGAATACCGCCAGATCAAAGTGGAGAGCGAACAGAAAATACAATTACTGGAAGCCCAATTGTTCAACACTTCTCTGCGGGAGAAAGTCAATATTGATTCCCTTTTGGACCGGAGCCTTGCCGTTATGTCCAACCTGGAAGAACTGTACCTTAAAGCAGACACTAAAAAGAAGCGGCAACTGGTTGGTTCGATTTTTCCTGAAAAACTCACTTTTGACGGATTGACTTATCGAACCGCCCGGCTCAACGCGGCTGTTGAGCTGATATATAAGCTGGGAGCGGGTTTGAGCGAAAATAAAAAAGGAGAAAACAGCGTTGAAACTGAATTCTCCTATTTGGTTGACCCATAAGGATTCGAACCTTAACAGACAGAACCAAAATCTGTAGTGCTACCGTTACACCATGGGTCAATCACTCTGAAAGAGCCAATTTCGCAATTGGGAGTGCAAAAATAGGGCTAAGCTGCTTTCCTCCCAAAT
>JAEUVP010000526.1 GCA_016786805.1 Chitinophagaceae bacterium
AACCCGGTCTTATTCTTTGAACATAAAGCCCTGTACCGTTCGGTAAGCGGGCAAGTGCCGGCGGACTATTATGAAATAGAGATCGGCAAAGCAAGACATGTAAGAGAAGGCGATGAGATTTCGATCATCACTTATGGCAGCGGGGTGCATTGGGCTGAGGATTACGCAGCGGAACACCCGGAAATCTCTATTGATATTCTTGATCTGCGAACACTGTTGCCATTGGATTACTTAGCCATTCGTGAAGCTGTACAACGTACCGGCCGTGTATTATTGTTGCATGAAGACACACTCACGGGCGGTGTGGGCGGCGAGATCGCAGCCTGGATCGCAGAAAATTGTTTTCACTTGTTAGATGCACCGGTGATGCGTTGCGCATCATTGGATACACCGATTCCTTTTAATATCGAGCTGGAAAATAATTTTATGGCGAAGTCGAGATTGGGCGAAGTGCTGCAAAAACTACTTTCTTACTAAGCCGCTTATGGGTAAATATATTTTAAGCCTTATAGTATGTATAATGTCAGTAAACCTCTTTGGTCAATCAGAATATGAGCTTGTAGAGATATTATATAAGAAAGGCCTTGTAAGCTCCTATGAAAAGAAAGAGTTTCTTAAAGAAAAAAAAGTACAAGAGGCATATTATAAAAAAAGGGGAATTGATAAGTCTTCCCGAGAGAACGATGAAGGAAATGATTTAAGCAAAACTTATAACCAGCTTTATTTCCTGCTGAATGTAAAAATGTATTCTACTGCAGGAGTCCGCAGCATGATGATGTTCCAGCCTAGTGAAGTATTTATTAAAAAAACAGAAGAAAGCAGGTATATCAGCGAACTATTGAAATATACTGAAAAATTGCATACAGCGGGACTTATCTCTTTGCCAATAAAGGCAACACTTATTCCTAAAATTAAAAAACTGGTACTAAGGTCACCTTATGAAGTAACCGTGGCGGCCGCTGCAATGACAGAGAAAGCCTGGTTTTTAGGACCACAAAAACTCGAAAAATTTGCTAAACAGTTATTATCAAAAGAGCTGGTGACACAAAGCGGATATAACGAAATAATGGACAAGTCGGCAAAGGATCTTTTCACAACCTATGACCAGCTGTATCCTTACATCAAAAACTTTGTAGTCATAGATTTGAATAATTATAAAGGAGGGCCGGAAGAGTATCTTGAACCCGTTTACCGGCTAACAGCAACTTCTTTCCCCGGGCTTCATTTCGATAGTCTTGATTATACTATTACTCCAAATAAAAAGGAATCTGATTCCGGTTTTGTTATTATTGATATGGCAGTAACACTGAAGCAGGGAGAAAGAAGCTATACTTACAGCAGTTTTTATGACGCTGAGTATAAGAATAAAATTGAGGATGCATTTATAAAGATACCAGAAAGCTATCATACGGTTTTTAATAAAATGCTGGCTGACCAGCTTTCACCCTATCGACTGCATCTTGTAAAAATAGGCCCGGGTAAAATCGGCATTTTACCCTTAACAAAAGAACAGTACAGTAACTTAATATGGTGGTATGATGGTATGCGTACCGGGGGGTATCTAGAGGCGGGCTATGAAAAATTTACTAACAAAATCACTCAAAAAAGGATACAGGAAATTATCGGTATTCTTGATTCGGCTGGCTTACTTTCTCATTTGAGTATTAAAGAGAAAGATAGCTGCATAAAGGCAATTAATGAAAAGGAAATTATCCATGCAGGTGATATATTATCCTGTTTTAAAAATCTGGTATTTGAGATAAACGATCTTGAATTTGGAATTGCCGATGGCCAATACAAAGACCTGACCGAGCGGATTGCCACTGCATCAAGAGGCCAATTTTACCCGGTAGATATTATTGATACATACAATTTCGATAGGAATAAAAAATTCAAATACGGCTTCACGCTGAATGGTGAAAGGTATGAACGGGAGCTTTACCAGGATGACGACTGGTTGGATACAGAATTTTGGTCTCTCATCATGGCTGCAATAAGTGAGCAAGATAAAATAGGTTCTTTTTATCCCCTTTCTCCTACTGATGGTCTCAAGGCTATTTATCTTACTAAGCCGCAGGCAAATTTGTTGCAAAAAGCAAGACTGCTTGACGAAGAGGAGTAGGTTTTTTCTTTTGGCCATATAATTTAAAAGAGTATCTTAAGAAAATCTTTCCGCTCCCTCTGTAAGGTTTTCACCGCCCTGATTTATTACCAACCAAAACGAAACCAACATGTCATCCAATCCTGAGACGGTGTCTGCTGCGCCTGTATTGCAAAACGAACGCATCACTATTATTGATTCACTGCGGGGCTTGGCACTACTGGGCATCCTGCTGATGAATATTCCGTATATGGGATTGCCGGAACCTTCTTTTGATCACCTGGCGCTGAATAATGAACTGGGCACCATTAACCAGAAGGTTTGGTTCTTTGTCAACTGGATACCGGAGGGAACACAGCGGGCTATTTTCTCCATGTTATTTGGGGCTGGTATCATTTTGTTTGTAACCCGGCTGGAGAAAAGAACAACCGGTATGTGGCCGGCTGAATATTTTCTGCGCCGCCAGTTATGGTTGCTGGTCTTTGGATTGTTCAATGCCTTCGTATTGTTGTGGCCCGGCGATATTTTATTCCAGTATGCTATTATTGGTATTGTGGCTTTTGCATTTCGCAGGCTTTCAGTCAAAGGGTTGTTGATTGCGGCCGGTGTTTGTTTACTCCTGATGACAGCAAGAGAGAACAGGGATCTCTACCAGCAAAAAGGAAAAATTCAGAAAGGGGAACTGGTAGCAAAGATCGATACCACGAAAGTGAAATTGACTGATAAGCAGCAAGAACAACTGGGAGCAATGACCTCGATG
>JAEUVP010000036.1 GCA_016786805.1 Chitinophagaceae bacterium
ATCATTTTTAGTAAGGTTGTTTTCCCGGAACCTGTTTCGCCGGCAATGGCGATCTTTTGCAAACGCTGTTGCGAAAAGTTGATCTCTTTTACAACAAAAGAATCCTTCCCTTTCTTACTGATACCTGATACTTTCAACAATGCCATGCCCGAAAATAAAGGATAGAATGCAGATAGCAAGTAAGCCAGCAGATTCAATAATTAAAAGTTGACCAGTAACCTGATCTTACGGGTGGTCAATGCCATGCTCAGGTACTTGATATTTAAAAACCCATAATCCCTGATCAGCAGCATGGTGATAGCAGTATCCTTGAGTGCAATAGCATTATTAAAACATTCGAGGGCTTTTTCCCTGGCCCCGGCATAAGCATAATCAATGCCCATCCACAGTTGGGAAATATATTCACTTCTGTTCTTCAAGTCAGTGTAATAAGCATCCACTCTTTTCTCCAGCAGCGACGAATCATTGTCATGAAAAAAACGAACAAGACCATGATCATTGGCTCTTTCTGCCGCTGCAATAGCTTCTGCCTTATCATTAAATGACCAGAACAGGCGTGCCAGTTCCGCATAACGTTTTTTAAGAAGTTCAGGACTATGTGCCGCTTTCTCGATCAGTTTATGCTGCAGTTGAATCGCTTCTTCCTTGTTGTTATTATTTGCCAGGGTTTTGATCTGGTTGGCCACGAGGTAATCCCACATCGGGTTCACTTCATTGCCCTGTTTATATATTTTCAACGCTTCTTCTCTCTCACCTTTGGCTTCCAGTAATATCGCAAACCAGAGATAAACATTGGATTGATTGGCATTTAAACCAATGGCCCGCCTGTAAGTGATCTCGGCAGCATGCCAGTCAAAGGACTGGTGATACCAGTAACCTAATGAAGCATGTGTTTCACCAGAAGAAGGATCCAGGGACAAAGCCGTATCAATGTTCTTTTTAGCCAGCCATAGCATTTCTACCGGGTCTTCGTAACCGCGGAAAGAAGAAAGCAGGTAGGTATCTGCCAGTCCTGAATAGGCATTGGCAAATGATTTGTCTTTATTAACTGACTGTTGAAAAAGTTCTCTTGCCAGCAGGATGTCCGCCTTATTCCTTTTTTCCACGAGTAATCTTCCCCGCAGGTAAAATTCATACGCCTGCAGGCTGGTGGTGGGTACATGATCCAGTTGCTGTGTTTCGTTCCTGGTCAATTTTGTATTCAGCACTGATGCTATGGCAACCGCCACTTCCCGCTGGATGGAGAAAATATCATTGACAGGCCGGTCATATGATTCAGCCCACATGTGTTCATCGGTAATGGCATTAATGAGCTGGGCTGTGATACGTACCTGTTCACCGGAACGCTGCACACTTCCTTCTATGATTAAAGCAACTCCCAGTTCATTCCCGATATCTTTCACTGACTTGGGTGATGTTTTATACTGCATCACGGAAGTCCGGGATATAACTTTATAGGATTTGATCTTCGAAAGCTGTGTAATGATATCCTCGGTGAGCCCGTCACTGAAATACTCCTGCTCAGCATCGCTGCTCAGGTTGTAGAAAGGCAAAACAGCAATACTGTTCTCATGAATGATACGATTGACCTGCGTATCGTTCATGTCGGAAATAAAATGCGGTTGACTGTTCTCCGTCAATATTTCATAGATCCTGACAGGTATTTTTACATTCTTCAGTTTTTCCTCCCGCAGGAATACAGAATCAAGGTCTTTCTTATTAGCAATATTCCTGTACACCATTTCAGAGATATAGATACCACCGGGGGGTGCCAATGCCTGTATCCGGGAGGCAATATTCACGACATCGCCAAAAACATTTCCGCTGTTGAGCAAAACATCACCCATATGGATTCCAATACGGACCGGCACCTGGGGTTCATCGGAGAAGTCAGCCTGTAACAATTTGGCAAATTCTGCAGCGTCTGTAGAACTGTTGAAGAGTACAAGGCAACCGTCACCATAAAACTGGATGATATTCCCATTGAGCTCATCAGCGATCACATGAATCACCTGCCTGAAACGGTTGATCTTTTCAAGTGCCATGCTTTCATCTTCCTGCATCATGGCGGTGTAACCCACGATATCAGCAAAGAGGATAGCGGCTAACTGGTGAGAATTTTCGGGCATTGGTTGAAATTGGTGCGGC
>JAEUVP010000007.1 GCA_016786805.1 Chitinophagaceae bacterium
CACAACATGGTTCATCATCCAGCCGTTGATAGGCACACATTACCTGGCGAACATCAGCGTCCTGCACCAGCGATTTAAAAGCAGGTAAATAAGTTTCCCATAAATCTCTCGGATTTATGTTATTCAGATTCAATGTGTGCCTGCTCCATTCCGGCCCGGAATGTACCGCATAGTGTTTGGCACAGGCCAGCAGTTTGCGATATTTTGCATTTGCTGGTCCCTGCAATCCTTTAACAACTGAAACACCCATTCTTGAAGTAAGGTATGGGTCTTCACCATAGGTTTCCTGGCCACGTCCCCAGCGGGGGTCACGGAATATATTTACATTGGGTGTCCACACAGAAAGACTTAAGAACCGCCTGTTTTCTTTCCCGCTTCTCAGTGCATCATGATATTTTGCACGAACCTCATCTGAGGTTGCGGTGAATATTTTATACACTAATGAGTCATCAAATGAAGCAGCCATGCCAACAGGTTCCGGGAAAACAGTTACGTTATCGTTGTTTGCCAACCCATGCAATGCTTCGCTCCACCAGTTGAATTTTTTAATACCCAGTCTTGGAATAGCCGGCGACTGATCAAACATCAGCGAGGCTTTTTCTTCTAACGTTAATCTTGATAACAGATCTTTCGCCCGGTCGTCTGAACTTAAAGCAGGATTTTGATAAGGAAATTGCTGAGCAACGATTATTCTACCGGTAAAAAACAGGCAGCAGCTCAAAAATAAAATTCTTATTGTTCTTTTTTTCATCCTCGGTTAGTTAAATCACTTTATTTAAAAAGCAGTTGGGCAAAATTGTACAGGTTGTTTCTCCACACAGGCCAGGTATGACCGCCAGGATATTCGGTATAAGTATGTGCAATATTCAGTTCTTTAAACTTGGCCAGCATGATCTGGCAATTGTTATAAGCAATATCTTCCTTGCCACCCATGGCTATCCATAGCTGTTTCAGATTATTATTAATAACGGATGCATTATTTTTCATAAACTCATATTGCGGATTTGATAAAGCAGGCTGGTTTGCCCACCAGCCGGAACTGAACACACCCAAATAAGCAAAGTGATCAGTATTTTTAATGCCTGCATACAATGTCTGTAATCCACCCATAGATAAACCAGCCAGCGCTGTGTTTGCACTTCCTTTTGCAATGCGATAGTTTTTTTCAACAAACGGCATCACGGCTTCTTTTAGTTCCCTTTCAAAAAGCTGTAATGATCTTTCGCCAAAACCTGCTATACCGCCGCCACTCATATTTCCATCCATCATAACAACCAGCATAGGCCTTGCTTTGCCTGCGGCTATAAGGTTGTCCAGGATGAGATCAGTTTTACCCTGTTTAGCCCAACCGGTTTCATCTTCACCACCGCCATGTAAAATGTATAGAACAGGATAACTGTTATTAACAGCAGAATCGTAGGCCGGAGGAGTGTAGATATAAAACTGACGCCAGGAACGGGTAACAGCCGAAAAATATTTTTTGATGCGTATATCGCCATGTGGCACATTTTGCATTGCATAATATGCGCCTCCACTAAACGGAATCTCAATACCACTCGCCATTCTGCCCATCCCATAAAAAGTTTGGCTTGCAGGATCTGCTACGGCTACTCCATCTATCAATAATGAGTAATAATGAAAACCTTCACTGATAGAATCAGTAGTTATTTTCCAAATACCATCATTGTCCTTAACTAAGTCATATTTCTTGCCTAAATCAATTTGTATTTTTTGGGCTTCTGGTGCTTTAATATTAAAGATGACACGGCTATCTGTTGTTATTTGCGGATAAGCTGCATTACTGATATTGGATGGGGCAGGAGCACCGGCAACCGGGTATTTAGAAAAAGAAGATTGATCAACCGGTTTGAAAATTAATTGGGAGAACATGAACAATCCATTCTTCCACACTTTAAAGTCATGCATACCTGGTTCAATAAAATAAATATGCGACACATCATTCTTTACTAAATAGTCGTGCAGTCTTTTACTGAACGAGATCAATCCGTCGCTTGCGCCGCAAGACATATACAATAGTTTTATTTTTTCTTTAGCTGCATTAATATCCGGCACTAATTCGACAGGTGTTTTTGTGTTAGGTGCAGAAGAGAAACCACCGATCCAGGCAAACTTATCCAGGTTGCCCAAACCAAAATTCAATGATTGTCCGCCTCCCATGGATAAACCTGCAATAGCACGGTGTTCCCTATCAGTAAATACGGAATAATTTTTTTCTATGAATGGAATAAGGTCGTTGAGCAGATCTTTTTCGAAGGTAGCAAAGGCCTTTACCCTGGCACTGTCAAAAATATTCCCGATGGCACGGTCATCTTTCATGGCACGACCGTTGGGGAGCACTACGATCATCGGTTCAACTTTTCCATCTGCCATTAAATTATCTAATATTACTTCGGGATGGCCGCCATTCAACCATTCTTTTTCATCACCGCCAATGCCATGGAGTAAATACAGCACAGGGTATTTTTGTTTTTTACTATACCCGGGTGGTGTATAGATCAGCGATCTCCGGGTTGTGCCAACCGTTTTAGACGAATAGGAGATGGTGTCAATTTTTCCATGTGGAATATTATTTCGTACGGTGTCAAACCCGATAGTGGCGGGCTTAACCTGTGCTACTACAGTAATTGTAATACAAATCGCAGTTGCAAGAAAGAGAATTGATTTTTTCATATATGACCTTTTTGAGCTCATGTGTTTACTTATTAGCTGGCATAATGATTTGATATTTTCCACTGAGATGCATAAGGCTGAACAGGTAGAGCAGCCCGTCATAATAAGGGTCGAAATAACCATCTTCGTAGGGTTCCAGTTTTGCATTCCATAAAGCATGAACGAAATCAAACCCATCGTTTTCCTTGCTCATCATGGCAGTAGTTGCCACTGTAGAAACAAGGCCCAGCGAATGCCTTAATTTTTTAAAGCCACCTGCCTGTAAAATTGAATCCGGCCTGCTGCCATCCATATTAAATTGGTCATCAAAATTGTTGATACCTTTTGAACGGAAGAATTGCTGCAGGCGTTTTGCATAACCCATTTGCCAGGCACTATCTTTTTTAAACCAGGCATAATCCATGGCTATATTCATCGGTACTCTCCATGAATCGTAACGAAATGCAACTGGGATCCATCTTGTGTTGTGCGGGGCGCCACTGAATTCACTGTAATCAGGAT
>JAEUVP010000060.1 GCA_016786805.1 Chitinophagaceae bacterium
GTTTCAGTTTCCTAAAGAATAACGACCCTCTTTTTAGTATTTTACCTCTTCAAACGATTGCTTATGTCTTTGTCCAAGCCACGGTTAAGTTTCTGGCAGATCATCAATATGAATGTTGGTTTTTTTGGTATTCAGTACAGCTTTGGACTACAGCAAAGTGCCGTTAACCCCATCTACGATTTCCTGGGAGCCAAACCGGATGAAATCCCGTGGCTGAATTTGGCGGGCCCGCTAACTGGTTTACTTGTTCAGCCGATCATCGGGGCTTTAAGTGACAAGACCTGGCACCCGAAATTTGGAAGGAGGAAACCGTTCTTTTTTATCGGTGCAATGATGTGCAGCATCGCCTTATTTCTTTTCCCATTCAGCTCTGAATTATGGATGGCTGCTGGTTTGTTATGGATATTAGATGCAGGAAATAATACGGCTATGGAGCCCTACAGGGCTTTTGTGGCAGATAAGCTGGATGTAAGCCAGCAGCCTGTCGGTTTCCAGGCACAAAGTTTTTTTACCGGCTTTGGACAAACACTGGCCAATTTTTCTTTGTTTCTCTTTCCAATGGTCATTGTAGGATATACAGGAAAAATTCCAAACTGGGTATTTGCCTCTTTTATGCTGGGAGCAATTTGCTCAATTGGGTCCGTATGGTGGAGTATGAAAACAACCCCGGAAATTCCGCCCACAGATGAAGAATTGAAAGAAATGAAATCAAAGCCACTGAACGTCCTCAGCCCATTTATAGATGTTATTACCGCTATTAAAGATATGCCTAAAATTATGTGGCAGCTGGCATTGGTATATTTATTTCAATGGTATGCCTTGTTCTGTTATTGGCAGAACAGTTCTAAAAGTATTGCTAAGTCGGTATATGATGCTACTCCCGACAATAAAGAATTGTATGAAAAAGCAGTGAGCCTGGCCGGTTCGGTGAATGGCTGGTATAATATCATTACTTTTCTTACAGCTTTTGCGCTTGTCGGCTTTGCAAAGAAATACAGCCCTAAGTGGGTTCATTTTGTTTGCCTGGTTATTGCCGGTCTTGGATTTATTGCATTCCCTTTTATTGAAAATAAGGCATTATTGTATGTTGCTATTTCCGGTTTTGGTATCGGGTGGGCCAGTATGATGGGAATTCCCTACCTGATGGTGGTGAGTCAAATTCCTAAAGAAAGATATGGGGTCTATATGGGCATTATCAATATGATGATCGTAATACCGATGCTTATACAAACTATGACCTTTGGCTATATCCTGAAGCATTTTTTTAGTAATGATTCCGGTAAGGCAATTTTGTTTGCAGGAATATTATTGTTAATAGCTGCATTATTTACTACCCTGATCAAGTTTAAAAAACCTGTTGGCGATATCGTATTACCGGCAGCGCCTCCGGGTCATTAATAGGATAGGTATGAAAAAAATACTCTGCATAGGCGAAGCACTGATTGATATGATCTGCACAGATAAAGGGAAGTCTTTATCAACGGGTGAAAATTTCTTAAAAAAAGCCGGTGGTGCTCCAACAAATGTAGCCGCTGCGATTGCAGCCTTGGGTGGCAAGGTGGAGCTTGCTGCCAAAGTCGGTACTGATCCATTTGGGAAACATCTTATTGAAGTCATGCAATCATTCGGAGTTTCTACCAAATGGGTGATTGAAGACGAACAGCACTTTACCACTTTTGCTTTTGTGTCATTGATGGAAAACGGGGAACGGGATTTTTATTTTAACAGGGGTGCTGATGGGCAACTGAGCAGGGCAGAAGTTGAAAAAATTGACCTGAAAGATTTTTCAATCATTCACTTTGGTTCTGCTACCGGTTTCCTGCCCGGTCCTTTGCAAGCGGCTTACCGGGCTTTATTGCAAAAAGCATTACAACAGAATGTCTTTATCAGTTTTGACCCGAATTATCGTCATTTGCTTTTCAAAAATGACACACAATCTTTCATTGATCAATCCTGGACATTTTTAACAGCCTGTCATTTCTTCAAAGTCAGCGATGAAGAAGCGTTACTGATCACCGGTTGCAGCAGCCTGGCTGATGCAGCAGCAAAGTTACTGGAAAAAACAAAAGCGGTATTTGCCATCACACTCGGAAAGGAGGGGACGATGCTGGGCATTCATGGAAAGACAATGATTATTGATAGTATCCCGGTTAAACCGGTAGATACAACTGGTGCTGGCGATGCTTTTGTCGGAGCATTGTTATACCAACTTAATAAAAGAACAGTAGCAGAAATGAGATCATTACCGGAAGAAAATTGGCAAAAGATCATTCAGAATGGAAACAAGGCCGGGGCAAGAACCTGTGAGTACCTTGGTGCCATGGAAGCATTCAAGCACCTGAGCAGTGATATATTTAAATAGAAAACGAAGTGTATAATCATTCCTTACATCAGCAGATCAACCAGGCGATCCAGCAACAAAAGATAGATATCGCCGGCAGGGATAATTTATTTTTTACCCGGTTTATTGCCAATGCTACGGCTATTGATGCACTCTTTCATGAGATATACGGGAAGCACCCACAGCAGGATGAATATTTTAACCAGCTGATCAACCTGATCGCCGGATCATATACCCGCAGGCCGACTATACTTAAACAACGTGATGAAGAAAAGGAAATAAAAGGAAACTGGTTCCTGAGCAATGAAATAACCGGGATGAGTTTATATGTGGATCGTTTTTGCGGCAGCATTAAAAACCTGGGGGACAAGCTGGATTATTTTAAAGAACTGGGAGTGAATTTCCTTCACCTGATGCCGGTGTTTGAAAGCCCGGAAGGAGAAAGCGATGGTGGTTATGCAGTATCTGATTTCAGGAAAGTGGATAAGCGATTCGGTACACTAAAAGATCTTCAAAAGCTGCAGGAGCAGATGCAAAAAGAAGGAATGTACCTGATGCTGGATATTGTACTCAATCATACTTCTCATCATCACGAATGGGCGAAAAAAGCTAAAGCAGGGGAAAAAAAATACCAGGGTTATTTCTATACCTATCCTGACCGAAACTTACCTGACCAGTTTGACCGCACTATGCCGGAGATATTCCCAGAAAGTTCCCCCGGCAGTTTTACCTGGAATGAAGAGATGAAAAAATGGGTAATGACTGTTTTTCATAATTACCAGTGGGACCTGAATTATACGAACCCGGCAGTCTTCCTGGAAATGCTGGATACGATCTTTTTTTATGCGAATTTGGGTGTGGATATACTTCGCATTGATGCACCTGCCTTTATCTGGAAACAATTAGGTACTTCATGCCAGAATTTGCCACAGGCACATAGTTTGCTGCGGCTGATCAAGCAATCCGTACAAGTGGCTGCACCGGGTATGGCGTTGTTAGGGGAGGCAATAGTGGCACCCAAAGAGATCATGAAATATTTTGGTACCGGTTTATATACAGCTAAGGAATGTGATTTTGCCTATAATGCCACCCATATGGCTTTGCAATGGGATGCTTTGGCTACAGCTGATATACGGGTCATGCTGGCAGCACAGCACGAGATATTGCAAAAGCCGTATGGAACATCATGGATCACTTATACCCGTTGTCATGACGATATTGGTTTGGGGTATGATGATTATATGATCCGTAATGCAGGGTTTGAACCTTTTGAACACCGTCGGTTTTTAAAAGATTATTATGCGGGATATTATTACGATTCCCCGGCGAAGGGAGCTTTGTTTTCCGTGAACCCCAAAACTAATGATGCCCGTATGAGCGGTTCACTGGCCTCTTTATGCGGATTGGAAAAAGCCATCGAACAACAGAACGAAGAAGCGATTGAGTATGCTGTGCGAAAGATATTGCTGATGCAGGCGCACAGTTTTTTCCTCGGCGGTGTGCCGATGATTTTTTATGGGGATGAGGTGGGGTATACTAATGATTATTCCTATTTAAATGATCCCGGTAAAAGTTATGATAACCGCTGGATGCACCGGCCTGTAATTGACTGGGACAAGAATGAAAAAAGAAATGAAGCAGGAACGATTGAACAGAAAATATTTTCCGGTACCCGGAAACTAATTGAAGTAAGAAAAAAAATATTTGCAGTGGGGGATTATAAGAACCTTACCTGGTTAACTCCTCATAATATTCATATCGCTGGTTACCTGCGGACATTTGAAGACCAGAAATTCTATTGCCTTTTTAATTTCAGGGATAAGCACTCCTACCTTACCTGGTTTGCATTTAAACAACATGGTGCCGGGCCCGACTCTTTGTATGATCACTGGCAGGATAGGAAAGTATCAGTGGGGCATGATCATGAATACCTGGTGATGGAGCCCTACCAGTTTCTGTTACTGGAGGTGAAATAGTTTCAGGAAGAAGAGCTATATTTTTTGATCAGGGCCAGTAATACACCATTCGTCCAGCCAAAGCCATCTTGTCCTTCATATTCACCACCACCGGCTTCAAGATGGGTATCAACAACGTTGTATTTTTCCATCAGCTTTCCTGTTCGTTTGAATACAGCAGTATTTAATTTGATCCATCGTTCTGCTATTTCTTTTGCAAGTGCGGTGTGCCCATAGTTTTCCAGCCCAATAATGGTCATCCAGTGCAAAGGAGCCCAACCATTGGGAGCGTCCCATTGCTGCCCGGTTGTTGCCAATGTACTGATTACCCCTCC